>CASFCQ010000038.1 GCA_949293185.1 uncultured bacterium | reverse complement strand
GAGCAAAGCGACGTGAACGAATTTTTGGAGTGTCACATTGAAAAGGTGAGCAGTGACGGCTCGAAGGCTCGAGGCGGCAACTGCGACACTAGATTAGATGAAAATTTAAATAAGATAAAAAATCCGAGTTCGCGAGCTGGGGTTGAAATTAGTTGTTGTAAAAGCGAAGTATCTGAATTTGAAATGAAACTTCCGGCTGAAAATATAAAAATCCCCAGTAATATTAAATAATAAATATTATCATTACAAATGCATACAACGCTGAAACACATCAAAAAATGGCACAAAAGACTACATTATCTTTTCAAGCCCGTATACAAAATTGTTATGCTGCGCAACATATTTTATTGCAAGCTTAACGCCGTCCATGTAGCATTTTCTGTCCATAGAGTCGTGTCGTATGGAAAATATCTGCCCGGATGCTCCGAACAACACTTCCTGAGAGGCGATATACCCCGGCATTCTGACAGAATGTATATGAATATCGGAATAAGATTTGCCGCCGCGTGCGCCTTTTATTGTCTCTGTTTCTTCACAGTTTCCGCCTGTAAAGGTCAATTTTCCTGATTCTGACATCATCAGTGCTGTTTTTATAGCAGTACCGGAAGGCGCATCTTTTTTCTGGTTGTGGTGGAGTTCGATTATTTCGGCATTATCAAAATACTTTGCAGCCTGTTTGGCAAACATCATCATCAGCACCGCACCTGTGGAAAAGTTGGGCGCAATCAAACATCCAAGCCCCTTTGCCTGAGACATAGCATTTAATACTTCCATTTGTTCATCAGAAAGTCCTGTTGTACCTATTACAGGTCTTACACCGTTTTCAAGACAAATCTTTGCGTTTTCAAAAACCGACGCAGGCTGGGTAAAATCTACCATAACATCGGGTTTGTGCATTTCTATTGCGGATTTTAAATCGCCTATAATATGTATATCTTTGTCAGAGCATACCTCAGCGTCAATGTTGTTTTTATCAACTGCACAAACAAGCTTAAGCTCCTCGTCTTCGCAGACAGCTTCGATAACTTCTCTGCCCATTTTTCCCATAGCACCGACTACACCGACTTTAATCATGATATTGTCCTTTCTTATTATTGACATTTGCAGAAAATAAAATGTTTACCCAAAGAGAGCTTTTACAAAATCAAAAGCGTCAAAATCCTTCAGGTCATCCATTTTTTCACCGACACCGATTAACTTAACAGGCAAATTCATTTCTTTTGCGATTGAAATTATTATACCGCCTTTTGCCGAGCCGTCGAGTTTTGTCAGTGCAACAGAGCTTAGATTTACGCATTCCGTGAATACTTTTGCCTGAGAAAGTCCGTTTTGACCGGTATTTGCATCAAGTACAAGAATTGATTCTCTCAAAGAATCAGGGGCGTTTTTGTCTATTACTGTTTTGATTTTAGAAAGCTCCTGCATAAGATTAAATTTGTTTTGAAGTCTTCCGGCAGTGTCGACAAGGATTACATCGTAGTTTTCAGCCTTTGCCTTTTTTATTGCATCAAAAACTACGGACGCAGGGTCTGCTCCGTCATTTCTGACAATATCAGCACCGGCACGTTTGCTCCAGATGTCTAATTGTTCCTCTGCTGCTGCACGGAAGGTATCTCCGGCTGCAACAAGAACTTTTTTGCCCTGCTGTTTAAAGCGATGTGCAAGTTTCCCGATTAGCGTTGTTTTGCCTGCACCGTTTACTCCGACTATAAAGTAAAGGTTCAGTTCGTTTTCTTTGTAATTCAACGCTGTAGAGCCTGCAGAGTTGAGAATTGACGAAAATTCGTTTTGCAGATACTCTCTCACCTGAGAAGGTTTCAGGTTATTTTGTTTTCTCAGTTTATCTACGATTGCAGAGGCTGTATTTACGCCTAAATCAGCTTTAATGAGGAGTTCTTCCATGTCATCAAGTATAAACTCATCAAATTCTTCTTCCTGTTCAACATGTTTAACAACATTCCCGACAAGCGACTGTGATGTGTTTTCGATTGTCTTTTTTAAAGATTCAAAAGTAAGAGAAAAAAAGTTTTTTTTCTCCTGTTGGGATGCCTGCTCTTGAGGCTGCTCCTGCAGGGCTGTTTGTGTATTTTCCTGCTCGGATTTATTGTCTTTTTTCTTAAAAAAGTCAAACATAATCGTTTTTCCTGTTGGGTTAGGGATGATTAAGAATTATCACCTGATTAAAAGATTAATCGTTTCTTCTCTTTTTCTCGTCAATAACCTTGCCTAAAATACCGTTAATGAATGAGGAAGAATCGTCTGTTGAATATTTTTTTGCCAGTTCAAGCGCTTCGTCCACAACAACTTTAACCGGAGCACTTTCAATGTACATAAGTTCTGCTATTGCAATTCTCAAAATATCTTTATCGATTTTTACAAGTCTGTCAATATCCCAACCGTGGGCAAACTTCTGGATAAGTCCGTCTATTTCTGCGGCATGATCTTTGAATGTGCTTGCTATTTCAATAACATAGTTTTTAACATCGCCAGTGTGTTCAAGTGCTGTCATCTCTGCGATTTCAAGGGCAAGAACAACTTTTTCACAGATATTTAAAAGTTCGTCCAACCTTCCGCTTAAATCAGATGTCATCGGTAATGCAACCGGAATATTGTTTGACTGTAACGGACGGGAAAGGTTGACAGGACTTTCTGCCTCATAGGTGTCAACGTACTCCTTCATAGCATTAATAGCGCCTACGGAAACTTTGAGTTCGTCTATTGCATTATTCGTAAGCGTTCTTACTGATTTAAGAATAATATCCTCAAATTCTGCCTGATTGTATTGTGTAATTTTTTTATCAAATTGAGAAAATAATATTAAAGCCAGTTCTCTTGCAGCTCTTCTTGCTTGCATAATCTTTCCTTATCTTGTCTGTTGCTTATTATTTATTATATGCAAAAAAAACTATTAATAAAGCAAAATAAGATATTAATTGAAATTTTAATAACAAAAAATTAAACACTTAACGCTTTAACTATCAAATCAGGAATAGAGCTGATTTCTTCATATCCGATATCCGCTCTTAGTGAGATTCTGACTCTTGCTGTATTTTGGGCAACAGTCGGATGTCGTATAGGCAAAAGATAATATCCGTTATCTATTAAAATTTTTGAAGCTTTAACTGCAGCCTTATTCTCTCCGAGTATCACAGGCACAATATGACTGTTTCCTGTTGTTATAAGATTTAGAGAAGCAAGTTTGTTCCGCAATTTTTCCGCTGTTTTTAAAAGCTCTTGTCTTTGGGATTTCAAATTCGGTATAACCTCTGTTATAACAAAATAAGAAAATGCTATATTTATCTCTGGGATTGCAGTAGAAAAAATAAGCGGTCTGCATTTGTTTATCAAATAGTTTATCAAAACATCATGCCCGCTGCAAAATGCCCCCATTGAGCCGATTGCTTTACCGAAAGTTCCAACAATAAGATCAATATCCTTTATGCAATTCTGTTCTTCTGCAATGCCCAGCCCCCTGCTTCCGTAAACGCCAAAAGCATGTGCCTCATCCACGATTAGAATGGCATTATATTTGTTTTTAAGTTCAACAAGTTTATTTAAATCCGCAACATCTCCATCCATGCTAAACAGAGATTCAGTAACAATTATTGCCGTATCATAGTCGTTTCTGTGCTTTTGCAAAAGTTCTTCCAGATGGTCATAATCAAGATGTTTGTACCTGAACATTTTAGATTCTGAAAGCTTTATGCCGTCCAATATGCTTGCGTGGTTAAGTTTGTCGCAGAACACAACATCCTTTTTAGACAACAGTGCAGACATAATCCCTGTATTAGCATGATAACCGCTGTTAAAAATCAGGGATTTATCTTTCCTATACAATGCCGAAAGCAGACACTCAAGTTTTGCATAAACATAGGAGCTTCCTGTGAGCAGTCTTGACGAGGCAGACCCCATTGAAAAATCAGCTATTTTGAAAAAGTTTTTCAATATTTTTCTGTCTTCTGCAATACCAAGATAATCATTTGAGGATAGATTCAGATATTTTCTGTTTTCCTCAAAAATATATTTCCCTGCTTTTTTCAAAGAAATAAGCTTTCTCTCACCAAAATTTTCCTTAAGTTCTTTAAGCTCACGATTATATCTTTCAAACATATTATTCCCTGTATTAAATAAATGACAATGCCAAAAGAAGGCTGATTATCAAAGTCAAAATCTGTATATTAGTGTAAAAATGAACCTTCTCATAACTTGCAAAATGCCCGATAATAAAAGGCAAAAACAAAAATATCGGAAAAATTGCACTATAAACAGCATTCCCGGCAAACAAATTGCTGATGGAAAACCATATTATCGATATAAAATACAAAACAAACAGAATACAAATTATTACAGAATAATAGGCAAAAAACTTCACTGCATTTTCAAATTTGTATAATGCCAGTTTTCCGACAACAAAGCCAAGTATCAAAAGTACATTTGTAACAATAATAACCTTCAACGACATTGGCAGAAGACTTACTATTTTCATAATATGCACTGTATCAATATGCATCGGCAGCCTCACTTCCTATTGAAACAAGTTTTTTAGCGTCAGCCGGAGCATAATCAGAAAGGCTGTTTAAAAAGTCTATTGATGTATTAAAAACGAACTCTCTTTCATTGTCCATAACAACAAGATGATAGCTGTCCTCAAGCTCAATATATTTTCTTATGTTGGAGCCAACATTTCTGTAAACAAACTGAGAACCTTTAACACTTGTTAAATCATCCTCTTTGGCATGCATTAAAAGAACCGGAGCCTGCACTCTAAACATATTTTTTTGCGCAAATTTTGAAAGCTTTAAAAGTTCATATATGCAAGACATAGGATAGTTGTCGAGAGCCTCTGTATTTCTTTTTTGCAGTGCTGCAATTTTTTTTCTTAAAGCTTCATTTTTCAAACCGTAAGGTTCTCTTTCAGGAAAAGAGTAGTAATATCTTAAAATGGTATGAAGCCCGAGCGGCATAAAAAAGTTGTACCATGGTATTGTCCAGCCGTCTAAAAACAGAGTTGTTGACAAAGACACGATGCCTCTTACTTCTCTGTATTCAGCAGCAATCGCCAGAGCAAGCACTCCGCCCATACACAAACCGCCAAGATATACCTCTTCATATTTCTGGGTTAAATTTCTGTAGTGCATTGTTGAATCTGTATACCAGTCTTCCCAGCGTACGGTTTTTATGTTGATAGGGCTTGTGCCGTGCCCCGGCAGACAATAGCAATATACATCAAAGTCCGCATCAAACAATGCACGCCCCATTTTTTTCATCTCAAAAGGGCTGCCCGTCATTCCGTGGAATAGCAGAACAGCTCTTTTGCATTGATTTTCATGGATAAACTCAAAATCTAAACTCTGTCCCAAAGATATGTACCTTTTTATGTTTATCTAATCCGGTATTGTCCTCTCTGCCGTAAGCCTATAGCGACAATAAAATATTTTTTTGGCTGTTTCTAAGCCTTTTCCATATATCTTTCAAACAACTGATCCATCAACTCGAGCGCCATATCAATTTCTTCATCTGATATGTACAATTGAGGAACAATTGTAATAATATTTTTAAAATATCCGCCATTGTTAAGGATAAGACCGCATTTTTTGCCTTTGTAAGTCAAATCGCCTTTAAGACCGGCTTCTATAATTTCATCACAGAGTTCTCTTGCCGGAGCAAATCCGTCGTTTTCGGTTACTTCAACGCTTAGCGCAAAACCAAGACCGTTAACAGTACCGATATTTTTATATTTCTTTTCAAGAACTTTTAATCCGTCGAGGAATTTTTTACCCTTACGTGCAATTTCTTTTTCAAGGTTCTCCCTTTCCTCTTCAAAAATACACATAACTTCATAACCTGCGCGTGTACCAATCGGGTTAGCTGCATAAGTTGAGTGAGTTCTTCCTGCGGGGAATACTTTAGGATTAATAAGTTCTTCTTTTGCCCACATACCGGCAAGAGGATTCATACCGTTTGTGATGGATTTAGCAAAAGTCATTGCGTCAGGTTTTGCACCAAAGTGTTCCATTGCCCAGAGTTTACCTGTTCTGAAACAGCCCATCTGAACTTCATCAACCATAAACAGAATGTTATGTTCATCAAGAACTTCTTTAAGTGCTTTAAAGTATCCTTTAGGCGGTACAATATATCCGCCTGTGCCAAGAAGTGGCTCAGCTATAAAGCCGCCAAATTCGCAGTCTTTTGTTTTCGGGTCATAAACGCCGTTATACTCGCTTTCAAAAAGTTTGGCAAACTGTTTTACGCAATATAATCCGCAAGTTTCACAGTTTTTACCGTAGTGGCAGCGGAAGCAATACGGAAACGGAACAAAATGAGCAGTATCAGAAATATGACCGAAATGTTCTCTGTATCTGTAGCTTGAAGTTATAGCGGTTGTTCCGATTGTTCTGCCATGATAACCGCCCATAAAGGCAAACATTCTCGGTTTTTTAGTGTAATTTCTGACCAGCTTAAGCATATCTTCGTTAACCTGAGCACCACCCACGTTAAACTGAACACGACCTTTGAGGCCGTACCTGTCTATGTTTGCCTGTGCAATTTTTTTAGCAAGCAAAGCTTTGTAATCGTAAACAAATCTTGAAGAAATCTGCGGCATTGTTTGATACTGATCGAGTACTGCGTTTAATACTCTTTTATTTTTATAACCCAGGTTGCAGCTCGAATACCACATCTGTAAATCCAGATAAGGGGTATCTTGGCCGTCATACATATATGAGCCTTCGCAGTCTCTAAAAATAGTTTGATCATCATGATAATGAACAGTATCGCCCCAGGAACAATATTCTTTATCTATTGCTTTAATTTCCTCATCCGATAACTGCATTTTTGTGCCGAGCATTTTTTCTCTCTCCTTAATTTATAACATTTTTATATAGTCTTTTATTTCAGCAAATGTATTAAACTCTATTAAATTCTTAAAATGTGTACTTCTACCATACTCCAACAATTTTCCTTTCGCAAATAAAAAATCAGCATTTTTTGCGGCACAAAAGTCTGACAATCCGTCTCCTGCATACAATACACGTTTTGTAACAATTCTGCTGGATTTTATTACATTACACTTGCACACACCTGAAGCCGGAATACATTCCGGATTATAGTTAGGAAAGTATGTCCTGAATTTTCTGTTTTTAATTTCCAACTTGTTGGAAAATATTTTAACACCTGAAATATTATACTTTTTAAGTATTCTTTCAATAAAATAATCAAAGCCGTCTGACACAATATAAAAATCAATACCCTGCAATTTTAAGTAGTTTAAAAAATCAGGGAAAGTTTCATCTATTTCAATAGAATTAATAAAATCATTAAGAGATTGTTCATCAACATTATCAAAGAGCTGCATTTGTTTTTCTATGCATTCTTTAGAACCGATTTTGCCCTTTATCCAATCATCTTCAATATCCAGCCAGTTTTTGTCAGCATAAATACGTAAAAATTTATTTAGAGTATCTTCTTTTGTGATTGTACCGTCAAAATCACAAAAAAATTGGTAATTCTTCATAAACAATCCTTTAATTTATTATACAACAAACATTATTTCTATCAGGTGTATAAAATAAATTTAGTGATAATATTAATATTAAAACATATTATACGGAATATAATTTATGATAAAAAGACGAGTTTCCAAACAAATACATATTGGTAATGTAAAAATAGGCGGCAACGCTCCTATCAGCGTACAATCCATGTGTAATACAGACACGCGCGACATAAAAGCAACTGTTGCACAAATAAAGGAACTGCAAGACGTCGGATGTGAACTTATACGTCTGGCAGTACTTAACAAAGATGCAGCAGAAGCAATAAAAGAAATAAAAAAACAAGTAACCATACCTGTTATAGCGGATATACATTTTGACTACAGATTAGCAATCCAATGCATAGAAAACGGAATTGATGCACTAAGGCTTAATCCCGGGAACATAGGCAGAGATGAAAATGTCAAAAAAGTTGTTACTCTTGCAAAAACAAACAATGTTCCAATAAGAATAGGAATAAACGCCGGCTCTTTAGACAAAAGTATTGCAGATCTCGATATTCCATTGCATGAAAAAATGGTAAAAAGCGCGATGCAGCACGTAAAAATCCTTGAAGACAACAATTTTGACAAAATCAAAATATCGCTCAAATCAAGCAGCGTAATTACAACAATCGATGCATACAGACTCATTGCCCAAACCGTAGACTACCCGCTGCATCTCGGATTAACAGAGTCAGGAACTTTAAAAGGAGGGCTTGTTAAATCGTCTATAGGTATAGGCACACTGTTAGCAGAAGGAATCGGAGATACAATAAGGGTTTCTTTAACAGAAAATCCTGTAGAAGAAGTACAAGCAGGTTATTCTATATTAAAAGCACTTGAATTAAGGCAAAGAGGAGTAAATTTTGTGTCCTGTCCGACCTGCGGAAGATGCCAGATTGACTTAATCGGACTTGCTAAAAAAGTTGAAAATGCAATAAAAGATATCAACAGACCTATAACTGTAGCTGTTATGGGTTGTCCGGTCAACGGTCCTGGAGAAGCTAAACATGCTGATTATGGTGTAGCAGGTGCAATAGGCGAAGGTTATATATTCAAAAAGGGTGAAATAGTAAAAAGAGTTAAAGAACAAGATATTTTACCTGAGCTTTTAAATCTTATAAACAATGAAAATTAAATACCCCAAAAAAAGGATTTGCTTAAATTCCGAAAATAATATAGTATAATAATATATATATAACTTTAAGTGAGGTTTATAGATGAAAGATTTTACAAAATATGTTCTTTTAGCTGCAGCTTTTACCTTTGTTCCTCTTTACGCAATGGCAGAAGTTACCGTTAAAGATACAACATCACGCGAATTTATCCACAATCAGGGATATTCATCAGAAGTATCAAGAATAATCGAAGTTAAAACCGTCGACCCGATGACGCCAATCGCGGCTAAAGAAGAAAAACATCCCCGTTGGAAAGCTTTTGGGTGGACATTATTAGAAACAATAGATCCTACCTGGGAAAGACCTAACGATTTTGTTAACCATGATACAAAATACGACAAATACAGAACAGATGATCTATAATTAAATAAAAATTTTAAAATAAAAAACACTCCTTAAATTAATAATAAGGAGTGTTTTTTTATGCATAAGCTACTCAAATATTAAGAAATATTAAGAAGACTGTTCAAAACATTAATGCACTCAAAAACCATGGCTTACATGAGTTTTGGGCATATTGAAAAAAGCTATTATTGCAATAAAGTTTAAGAGTTTGTCCATTATTTGAATATGTTTTATACTAAAATAAGTATTGGTGTAATAACCTGTACACTATTCTTGGGATGAGGGTTAAAATTCAAATGAACACAGTTGAATATAACTTGTCTGAACTAAGAAAAGAAATCGTACCTTACAAACCTAAAATAATCGCTGTAACAAAATACTTTGGAGCAGAAAAACTTATTGAAGCATACAATGACGGATTAAGAGAATTTGCGGAAAACAGAGTACAAGACGCTTTAGAAAAGTTTGGTTCTCTGCCTGAAGAAATAAAAAACAATTCACGTTTTCATCTCATCGGGCATTTGCAATCGAATAAAGTAAAAAAAGCTGTTGGCAATTTTGATTTAATTCAGTCAATTGATTCATTAAAGTTAGCACAAGCTGTTTCGGAAACTGCTTTGCAAAAAGGTATTATTCAAAAAATTCTTCTGCAGGTAAATAACGCAAATGAAGAAGCAAAATCAGGCTTTGCTGTTGAAGACTTAAAACAGTCATTTGCCGAGATAATTGCATTAAAAGGCGTCAAAGTAGAAGGACTTATGAATATAGCACCTATTGCACCAGAAGATGACCTCAGGCATCTGTTTAAAGGAATGCAGGATTTGAAAACAGAGTTGGAAAAAACATTTTCTTACAAACTGCAGGAGCTTTCAATGGGTATGAGCAGTGATTACAAAATAGCGTTGCAGTACGGTTCAACGATGATTAGAATTGGTAGAAAGCTATTTACATAAAAATATCGGGAGGAGAAAAAATTGGCAGGCGTTTCAGACAAAATTAAATCTATCGTAGGTTTTTTAACATCAGGATTTGAAAACAGAGATGATATATTTGACGAAATGGCAAGTGAAATGGATGAATATCCGGTTTCTGACAATCTTGCTTTAGAGCCTATGTATTCATCAAAACAACATCAAACACCGGCTTCTAACGTAGTAAGCCACCCGGGCTTTAAAGGTTACGAAGTTGTTGTATCAGAGCCGCGTTCTTACGAAGAATCAGTTTCAATCGTAAAACAATTAAAAGAAAAGAAAACAGTTATTCTTAACCTTCATTTGTTAGACAAAGAACAGGCAATGAGAATTGTTGATTTCTTATGCGGTGCAACTCATGCACTCAACGGTAATCAACAAAAAATCGGTGATTCTGTATTCATTTTTACACCGAACAATGTTGCATTAAGTTCAGAATCACAAAAAAGCAAATTTATCAGAGATGCATTGTGGAATCAACCGCAATAGCTTTCTAGACCAATTTCATAATCACAAAGAATAGTTGGGGATATAATTAAGAGCCGCGTATCGAATTACAGCGGCTTTTTTCTTGTAAAGATTATAAAAAAGAGGCAAGCATAACTGCTTACCTCTTTTTTAATCAAATGTTTTATTATCAATTAAAATACAAGTGTCTTTGAATAATCAGGAATAACAAACTCTTCGTTATTAGCGTCTTTGTTTGTAAATTCCGCATAATCCTCAAGCGAAAGTTCTTTTGCATTTTCGTACAGATTCATATCGACATATTTTTTGTACAACGCTGTTAAATCGCCGGAGTAGTTGCCCATAATTTGCGCAAACTTTTTGATTTCGTCTTTGCTTGCACCTGCACCGTATGCTTTTGTTTTGGCATCAGTACCGGACGGGCGGATTTCTATAAACTTGTCGTCAAATTCCATATATGTTCCGTCGCCGACAAATTTTACATCAATAAGGTTGTCAAAATTCAAGTCCTTAAATGTATCCTTTAGAATTTCTCTTATCTGTTCAAGTGTCATCTTTCCGTCTTTTTTAGCAACTGCCATGGTCAGATAGAACACGTCATTTTTAGTTCTTTGAGCTTCGCCCAGAGTTTTTGCCTGTTTTAGTTTTTCAATATCAGGCTCAGACTCATTATAGTATGCAATGTCTTCTCTTATGTCGAATTTTGAAATTATCCGATTTTTGTTGAAAACATTGTCCAGATATTCTGACATTGTTTTGCCTTCTTTTTGCAGATATGAAGTCAAAGCGGAAGCAACAATAATAGCTTCTGTAGCACTTTTTTCTCTCATTGCAATAGCTTTTCTGCCGGCTTTGGAAGTGATGATTGACTCAGAGCCGATAATCATACCGCCTGATTCTTCACCGCCGAAGATGAGCTTGGGGTTAACGCCAAGATTAATATCATTGCCGAGAACATCAGTTACTACAACATCTTTGTCAGGATGGTCATTGAGCTGCTTTTCAACTTTTTTCATGATGTTGGCAATTTCTTTGAAGCCTACCGGAACATTAACAACTTTGACGTTGTTTTTCTTTGCCCACTCATCCCAGGAACGGGCAGAGGCTGTTGTTTTAATGATAAATCTCGGATGTTTATCAAACATGCCTTCACGTTTCAGGCTGTCAGCCCAGAAATCCATAATCATCAGGAAGGACTGATTTGCGGTGAACACCGTCAAAATTCTTCCGCTGCCGAGTTCTACATAGTCTACACCCAAAGATTTTAAGAAATCTTTTTTACATTCTTCTTCAATCTGGCAGACAGTCAGCCTGTCGTGATCAGGGTCTGTAATCAATACAACAGTGCCTGTAGGGCAGTCTTTGAGCTTTTCGCCGTAATTCAGTGTTTCTATAACAGGGAAATAGGGTTTTCCGTTTTTGTCTTTAGAAATAACTGTTGCATCCACAGAATAGTCATAGAAAGTCTTGTTGCCTTTAGGGTCAACATCGTATTTTCCTATACCGTGGAAGAACGGGTCTTCTTCTTTGTTTTCCCAGACAAAGTGCGAATCTATGCCGAGAGATTTTAAGATTCTGCTGAGTGTTCTGTAAGCAGAGCCGCCTACGTTTTCAATAACGATTTTGTCTTTTAAATCTTTAATAAGATTTAGGTTTGCATCTTTTGCAACGCCGTCTAAAAGATACTGTTTGTAAAGTTTTACACCGTCATCCAACTGTGTCATTAAGTCTTCGCTTATCAGAGGGTTGTCATTTGCTGCAATTTTAATCTCATAACTGCCGTTTTTTTCAGCTTGCTCAAAAATATATCTTATTTTGTCTACAAAAAGCATTGATTCTTCCGGCAAATACTGGCTTCCCTGAGAATTAAGGTCTTTTGTTGCGTTTTTAACAGAGATACCGTGGCTCGAGGTAATGTATTCACCGCCTAAAAGGTCTAATTTAAAAGCAAGGAAAGACGCCATCCAGATAGGAATAGTCTTCCTTCCCTGCGGAACAAGGGTTTTAATTCCGTGAGCGGCCTGAACACGGGCAATGAGTTCCAGAAAATCCTGAGAATTGTACCTTACCTCGCACCCAGCAAGCTTTACAAGTTCATCTTCAGGATGAAGCTCTTTTGCAACAATGGCTTTAGCCTCGGTCGCCAACATAATACCTATCATATTGATAGGGAATCGTGTGTCGTGAGGATAGAGGATGTTTTGAGGTCCTCTGATACCAGCAGTGGACACTGCTGCTTCTTTGGCATAGTTTTTGAACCATTCGTTAAGATTCAATCCTTCCGGATTTTGTTCGGAATAGGGCTGAAGATGTTCTTTTTTCAATTTAAAAACAAACTCGCCTTTATTGTTCAGGTCAACAAGTTTGTTTTGTTTTATATAATCAGGTGTTTTAGATTCAACAGAATCAAAAAGTGATTGCTCTAAAGCACTGTTTGCAATTTTATTCATTACTAATGTTCTCCAAGTGTTTTAAACATATAGGCGGATTATAGCATAAAGACACACCTGTGTATAGAAGATTTACTGTTGGGACAAATATGCTAAACTGCAGCACATATTTCATATAAATTACGGTTTAGTCTAAAATCTCAAATCCTTTATATCCATATTAAAATTCAAATCCACATAGTTAAAAATCTTTTTCGGAATTTGCGGGTTGAAATAATAGTTGTTGTCACATGGAGAAAGCTTGAGATAAGTATATGATTTATTTTTTGCATTTACTGAAAGCAAAAACTCGCGCCCCTCTGTTTGAATAATAATATACCCGTTTCTCGACTGCATCTCTTTTATTTCGTACCCCAGCGAGTTTGCTGCAGAGAGCGCAAGAAAATACAGCTTGCCGAAAGGAAGTTTATACAGCCTTATACAGTCATGATAACTCGTATAAGACGCCTGGCTCTGCTTGTGGGTTTTGTCCAAAGTCGATTCAGCCCTGCTGCTTGCAGAAGAGAAAGACACAAAACTGACTAAAACAACTAAGACAGTTAATAAAGCTCTAACTGTTTTTTTCATATTTACTCTTCCTCCTCCAGCCAGTTTGAACCCCATTCCATATCAACAACAAGCGGTACTGCAAGCGGCTGATTAAGCTCCATTGCCTCTTTAGTCAATTCTTTTACTGATTCAAGCTCATCTTTGTATGTCTCTATAATGAGTTCGTCATGAACCTGCATGATTATTTTGGATTTAATTTTTTCTTTTTCAAATTTTTTGTCCAAATCAATCATAGCAAGCTTTATTAAATCGGAAGCAGAACCTTGCAGCGGAGTATTTATTGCGGCGCGCTGCGCAAACTCTTTTATATTATGATTTGTACTCATCAATTCATCAAGAAGATATCTCTTTCTTCCGTATATTGTCTGTGCATATCCGTTAGCATAAGCTTTTTGAACGGAATCATCCATATACTCTTTTACTTTTGGATAAGTTTGAAAATATTTGTTTATAAATATCTGAGCTTCTTCATTGGAGATTCCCAGCGCCGATGCAAGACCGTAACGTGTCTGACCGTATACAATACCAAAGTTTACGGCTTTTGCCCTGCTTCTCATTTCTTTGGTAACTTCATTTAATCCGACACCAAAAACCTTTGCCGCAGTCTGTGCATGTATATCCTCACCTGATTTAAAAGCATGGATTAAGTTTTCATCCTGTGAACAATGGGCAAGCAATCTAAGTTCTATCTGTGAATAATCCGCTGACAGCAGCAACTGATTTTCTTTATCCGCGGGAACAAATGCTTTTCTTATTCTGCCGCCAAGTTCTGTTCTCACAGGAATATTCTGCAAATTCGGATTTGATGAAGACAATCTTCCGGTTACGGTAATTGTCTGGTTATAGCTGGTGTGAATTTTCCCGTCTACAGGGCTTATCAAATCAGGAAGCGCATCAACATAAGTGGATTTCATCTTTGCATAATGTCTGTACTGCAAAAGAAAATCTGCAATTTCATATTCTTTAGCCAATTCTTCCAGAACCTTGGCATCGGTAGAAAATTTTTGCGCCCCTCTTTTCTTGGTCTTTGGCTGAATTTGAAGCTTTTCAAAAAGAATGGAAGCTACCTGTTTGGGAGAGTTTATATTAAATTTTTCACCTGCAAGTGCATATATTTTCTCTTCAATTTCTTTTAAATTGCCGTCCAGTTCCGTGTTCAAATCGCTCAGATAATCAGTATCAAGCGAAACTCCCTGTGCCTCCATTTTTGCAAGAACAAGAGAAACCGGTACATCCATATCATACAAGAGTTTTAAACCGTCACTATCAAGCTTTTCCTGCCAGTATCTCGTAAGTTCAAGGGTTGCAAATGCATCATCACAAGCATAATCAGACGCCTGCTCAACAGACACATCATCCATAGTTATCTGATTTTTACCTTTACCTATAAGCTCATCAATCTCTGTCATAAAATAATCAAGATTTTCAGCCGCCTGTGTTTTCAATCCGTGTTTTCTGGACGGATCATTGATATAACTGGCGAGCATTGTATCAAAAATTATTCCTTCAAGATGTATATCATATTTTAAAAGCGTGTTTATCTCATACTTGGCATTTTGGAAAGTTTTGTATATTGAAGGTGATTCCAGTATTGGTTTTAATTTTTCAAGAACATAATCCATCTCAAGCTGTTCTCCGACCTTATGGAAAACAGGTATATAGAAGGATTTTGTCTGACCTCGTTCTTGCAAAACGACTACTTTACCTTCTTGCGTCTGAATCTGTTCGTTATATGCAACAGAAATCCCGACTAAGTCAGCCTCCAGTGCATTAACTGACGTTGTTTCAGTATCAATTGCAATGAGAGTTTGTTTGTTTAAAACATCGATTAAATCATCGAGGTCTTTTTCTGTAACAATGGTTTTACGTTCATTTGTTAAAGAAAGTTTAGAGTTAACTGCAGCAAACAATCCAAGCTGCTGCTGGGTATCTGCTTGCGGTGGTATAGTTTCTTGCCCAACTGTGTCAATTTCATGTGGTTGTTCTTTAGGTTTAACTTTTCCGTCTTTAAGGGTTATAAAATCAATAAGCTTTTCATCAGCCATCTGTTGCCGTTTCATAACACCATTATCAACGCTTTCAGGACGGGAAGCCGTAGAGCATACGCTAAACGGACGTAAAATTTCTGCAAGATTTTTCAAATAGCTGAAAAACTGAACTCTTTTCAAAAATGCGCTTACCTCATCAATATCAGGCATCTCCAGATTTGTTTTATCAAAATCAAAATCTATATCGACATCACGTTTTATAGTTGCAAGATAATAGCTGAGTTTTGCATCTTCCACACCGTTTTTGAGTTTTTCTTTGAGAGATTTACCATCCACCTCATCAGCATGAGAAAGCACGTTATCAAGAGTCTGATATCTATCAAGCAGCTTTACAGCTGTTTTTTCGCCGATGCCTTTTATACCGGGGATATTATCCGAGGTATCGCCTCTGAGAGCTTTGTAATCCACAACCTGATCTGGATATATGCCCAATTTGTTATATACACCTGCCCAGTCATAGTTAATCAGCTCTCCCTTTGACGGAATCAAAACGCTGACTGTTCCTTCCCTGTCAATAAGCTGGAAAGCATCCTGATCGCCCGTAAGGATAATTGTTTTATGCCCCAGTTTTGAGGCCTTTGTAACAATAGTGCCGATAACATCATCCGCCTCAAAGCCCTCTTTTGTATAAATAGGTATATTAAAAGCCTTAAGCCCTTCCATAATCAGTCCCATCTGGCTTTGCATAGTATCCGGCATCTGCTGGCGGTTAGCTTTATATTCCGTATAACATTCCGTTCTGAAAGTGTGATGGCTGACATCAAAAGCGACAGCAATACAGTCGGGATTAATCTGCGGATTTTTAAGAAGGTCAAATATTGCTTTAAAAAATCCGAAAACAGCCCAGGTAGGCTCTTTATCAGAAGTTTTCATGCCGGTTCTTTCGAGTGCATAAAAGCTTCTGAAAGCAAGTGCGTGACCGTCTATCAAAATTAATGTTTTACCGTTAACCATACTCCCCGCCTGTAATTATCTTTACTTAGGCATTTTAGCATAAATCGTTTTTTTTGTCTGAGATTAAAAATAACTTTATAATAAGGCAATTTTTCTTTTTTATCGGTTTTATGACATTATGCAGATAAATAATAAAGATTACAGTAAATGCTCGCCATACATAAGAGCAGAAAATCAAAAAGTCTTTTCATCGGAAGATGGAAAGATAGCCAGAACTCTCAACAAAACCGCGCCTTACCGTAACCCTATGAGCCCGATTAACAGAAAACCGCTCGAAGGTTTCTATCCTGACGCTTCACCCGAAGACTTAAAGCTGCTTTTGTCAGGAAGCCAGAGAGATGTTCTAAAAAAATGCTCATACGTAAACCCCAAAGACCTTAAAACATACAATATACTTTTAAAATCCAAAAACAAAGACGGAACACTAAATGTCCGAATACTGGACGATTACGGAAAATTTATCAAAGAAGCACAAATTAAACCTAAAAAAGTTATTGTGCTCGACAATTTTTTGAATGCTAATATTCCCTTAACTTTTGACAATCAGCAGCAAATTCCGCATGGAGAAGTTGTTAAAAGAATCATCCTTAGAAGCAATCCTTTTAACAACTATGAATTTATTGATATTTCAAAAGGTGATGGCAAGCTCAACCCGTGTGAGGCTCTGGAAGCATTGTTACAACGCATTGAAGCTGGTGAAAAAATAGACGCAATCTCCGGTTCTTTTGCTCAGGAATTAAGTGAAGACGCTCTGGAAAACCTGTTCAAAATAGAACTTAAAAACAAGCCAATGGTCGAACAAAAAGAAACTCTACAGGCAGCAGCCAACAGCTATTCGGGATTTAAAGAGTTTCAAAATATGTACAGAAGCATTGAACGGCTGCACGAACATGGTGTCAAAATTTTTATCGGTGCAGGAAATTCAAACAAAATCATAGACGGAAAAACAGAAAACGCACTAAATCTTGACCTGTTTGCAAACGGCAGCCAGGGGGTAGGAGCACTTGATAATGACAATAAAATCGCTGGATACTCTGCTACCAGAAAAAGTATTTTTACGCCTCATTACGAAAACGGTGATATACTCATAGAATATCGCAGGGGAGGATTTAATATTTCCGGAGGAGCGGGCATAGATGTTCCTTATTCAAAGCAGACAAATGATTTATACAAAGAGATAAAAAAACTTGATATAAAGTCCAAAAACATTGAAGAAAAAGACGATCAGAAATACTATAAAGGTATACCGGTAAAAATTAATTACGGCTGCTATGTATATCCGTCAGGTGTCTTACGAGGCGGTACATCCTGGGCAACCCCAAGACGGGTGGCAGAATATACCAAATATTTGATGTTAAAAGATGTTATATAGCTCTTACAATATTTTGACTTCTTAAAAAACTACTCTATGTTTTTAGAAAAATCTGCTAAAAACTTTATAATACAGAAATATTGCAAACAAAATAAGTATTACACCGCTGATTTTTGTAAGAATATCAGTATATCTTGCAGCGGAGGAAAGTTTTTTTAAAACAGAAGTAAATAAACCTGCAACAAGAATTATCATCCCCTGCCCGAGTGAAAACAAAAATAGCATTAAAGCAGCATAAAATAGGTTAGCACTCATTGATGCTACTGCCATAATACCTGCAAGTATAGGAGTTGAACACGGCGTAGCAGCAAGCGCAAACACCATACCCAAAAGCAGCGGATATGTAATAAAATTGTGTTTTTCGCTTTGCGGAAATTTTTTAACAATTACAGGAAAATTTATGTCCAGCAGTCCTACAAGATTTAAACCAAATATTAAAACTAACGAAGTTAAAACAACTACAAAATATATCCTGTTAGTTGCGTCAAATATTTGCCCGGTCAATGCACAAACTAAACCTATTACTGTTAGACATATTGAAAGTCCGAGTATAAAAAAGACTATTTGCAACAAATTTTTGGATGTTCTTTTCTCGGACGAACTGCCTATATAGCTGACAACAATAGGCAGCATACCTATTCCGCATGGAGATAATGAAGCCACCACACCGCCTAAAAAGCAAAGTGCAAGTATCAGTAGAGAAAACTCACCCTGCACGTTTGCCTGAAAAAAAGTAACCAGTTTATCCATTTATCAAACCTTTAAGAATAGTTTCCAGTTCTTGTTCTGTCATGTAACCTTCTGTTTTTTTGTATACATTTCCGTCTTTTTTGAGAAATATCATTGTAGGAACAAGGGTTATATTATATTTTTTTATCAAAGCATCAGTTGTTGAATCGTTTGTTTGAGTCGTATATTTTTGATAATCAACTTTGTCCGCATATTTTGGCATTACAACACTTGTCACACCTTCAAGCTTTTTGCAGTCCAAACACATCGGTGAAGAAAATTTCATGACAACAGGTTTTGAATAACTGCTTTGTGCTTGTGCTTCAAAACCGGCTTTAGATGCTTGAGTTTTGTCTAAAATAAAATAGGCTACAACAGGGATAACTAAAATAGCTAACGCAACAATCCAATTTTTCATATCTGTTCTCCTTAATATACATTTTAATATAACATACAATGATTTATTAAGATTAATATTGTATAGGTGTTTAATATGATATATTATAAATAAAAATTTCAATGGGGGATTACTTTTGGTTGACATCGATTCTTGGCTTGGAGAAATAAGTAAAAAGCTTGGTGATACATTTAAAGAAAATTTAGTTTTTGCCGGATATCAGGGAAGCTACAGAAGAGGCGAAGCAACGGAAAACAGCGATATTGATATGGTTGTTGTGCTTAAAACTCTTGGAGTCAAAGAACTTTGCAGCTACAAAGAAATTATAAAATCTATGCCATACAGTGAAAAAGCCTGTGGATTCATATGTTCAAAAAATGAATTAGAAAACTGGTCTAAATATGAATTATTCAGACTATACTATGACACATTGCCGATTTTTGGAGATATGAAAAAACTTATACCGGAGATTACTACACAAGATGCCAAAATTGCCGCAAAAATCGGTGCAGAAAACATATACCATTTTGCCTGCCATAGCTTTTTATACAGCAGCACCCCCAAAGATGCATTGAAAGATTTAATCAAAGGCATTGTTTTTGTAATACAGGCAAAATATTTTTTTGAGACCGGCGAGTTCGTTTTAACAAAAAAGTCACTGTATGATAAACTTGAAGGAACAGAAAAACAGCTTTTATATCAAGCATTGAACAAAGAAAATATTGAAGATTTTACTATTGAACAGACAGAAAAAATCTATTCAATGTTGATAGATTTTTGTTCCGCAATAATAAACCAATACAACTAAAAAGCTTTTTAAATAAATATTTGTAAAAAAGAGATTTTTTTGCTAATATGAATTTACCTTGAAATTTAATATATGGAGAAGTGGCCGAGTAGGCTGAAGGCGGCACCCTGCTAAGGTGTTAGGTGGAGTAATCTGCCTCGAGGGTTCGAATCCCTCCTTCTCCGAA
>CASFCQ010000037.1 GCA_949293185.1 uncultured bacterium | reverse complement strand
AATCCCTGCTTTCTGTTCTTAATATCGCCTACCGTATCAGGTAGTAGTTTTGGTTTAAACAAAATTAAACATAAAACCACATATCACCAGTCGTCAGGTTTTGAAAAAACTTTAGGGATTTTGGAATGTTTTTTACAATAGTTTACATTTGTGTAATAAATTGGTGTCGGATTGGTGAATCCGCCGTACAAATTTAAAATGTCATCCTGAGGAGCGTAGCGAGCTCAGGATCTTACCGGTGATAAATGATTGCCAAGAACATTGGTCAGATTCTGAATACACACAATCATCGCAAACACGCAACGATAAACGCTTCAGAATGACGCATAGAAAAAACCTCTGGAAGAAACCTTTAGCTATATAAGTCCAAAAATTTTGTACCATAAAATGCTTGTATTTTTTGTGGTTTAATAATTTATATGATTCCCAAAAAATACAGGCTAAAAAATCAAAAAGCATTTGATGCAACATACAGAAACAAAAACATTGTATCAGATTCAATGCTGACAATTTATGCAGGCAAGCCGAAAAAAGACGCATTATCTCAAACAAAATTTGGCTTTGTTGTCAGCAAAAAATACCACAAACGCTCGGTTAAACGTAACCGTATAAAACGCCTTATGCGAGAATGCGTCAGGCTTGCTATAAAAGAAAATAAGCTTGGAATATGCGAAAAATATATGTCGCTTATTTTTATACCTAAAGAAAAAACTCTCGGGTGTAAATTGTGCGATATAGAGCGGTCATTTTACAAATTGATTAACAGGTTAAAATAATTTTATACTATAATTTAAGTGTTACAAAACATACAAAGGCGGGATAATTAAATGAATAAACCAAACATAGCAGTTTTAGGCGCAACAGGTGTAGTCGGCAGAGAAATTTTAAAAATTCTCGTTGAACAAAATGTTCCCTATAATGAAATAAAATTTTTAGCAAGTGCAAAAAGTGCAGGCAAAAAAATAACATTTAAAGGCGAGGAACATACTATAATCGAAGCAACTCCCGAAGCTTTTGACGGAGTAAACATTGTGCTTGCGTCAGCAGGTGCGTCTACATCAAAGGCTCTTGCTCCCGAAGCCGTAAAAAGAGGCTGCGTATTTATCGACAATTCCAGCGCATACAGAATGGATAAGGATTGCCCGCTTGTTATAGTCGGGGTTAATGATGAGGATTTGAAAAAACACAAAGGCATTATCCCTAACCCTAACTGTTCAACCTCGCAGCTTATGCTTGTTTTAAAACCGCTGCACGATTATGCAAAGATAAAAAGACTTATCGTAAGCACTTATCAGGCAGTGTCAGGAGCCGGGCTTGCTGCTATTAATGAGCTTAAGGAAAATACTGTTGCCGCTAATGAAGGCAAGGATTTTGAAAACGTAAAATTCAAAAAGCCTATTGCATACAACGTAATTCCTCAAATAGATGTATTCTGCGAAAACGGCTATACAAAAGAGGAGATGAAAGTAACTAACGAAACACGCAAGATTCTTCATTTAGGCGAAGATGTTCCTATTTCTTGTACTGCAGTGAGAGTGCCTGTTTTCCACGGACACTCGGAAGCTGTAACAATAGAATTTGAAAAAGAAATTTCAGCACAAAAAGCAAAAGAACTTCTTGAAAAAGCCTGGGGCGTAGAGGTTATGGATGATACAGAAAACTACGTTTATCCGACCCCTGTTGATGCTGCGGGCAAAGACCCTGTATATGTCGGCAGAATAAGAAAGAATATTGCATTTGACAACGCAATAGACCTCTGGTGTGTTGCTGATAATATAAGAATCGGAGCTGCCCTCAACACTGTAAGAATAGCTCAAAAAGTTATTGAAATGAAATTATATTAAAATAAAAAACAAAAAGGGCTTTGACAATTTAAAATTGCAAAGTCTTTTTTGAAGAAGAAGACACGTATGAATATGACTCAAGATAAATACTCAATCGAAAATTTTAATTATGAATTACCAAAAGAACTCATTGCGCAGATTCCGTCGCAAAAACGCGACAACTGCCGTATGATGGTGCTGGATAGAAATGCCCAATCAATAGAACACAAGCATTTTTATGATATTACTGACTATTTTGACGAAAATGATGTTATTGTTCTTAATAACACTAAAGTTATTCCCGCAAGACTCTTCGGGCGTAAGGATACGGGCGCACATATCGAAGTTTTTCTTCTAAAACAAATCAGCGACAAGGTTTGGGAGGTTTTGATTAACCCGTCAAAAAGAGTTAAGGAAGAAACATTAATTGATATTTCTCCTGACTTATACGTAAAAGTTTTGACCCGACAAAACGAAGGTAAGTGGCTGGTTGAGCTGCATTATGACGGTGATTTTTATTCAATCCTTGATAAGGTGGGAAATATCCCGCTGCCTCCGTATATTGAAAGAAATATGACTGACGAGCAGTTAAAGCATCTTGATTACGACAGGTATCAGACGGTTTACGCTCAAAAGGAAGGCTCAGTTGCTGCACCGACGGCCGGTTTGCATTTTACTCAGGAAATCCTTGAAAAACTAAAAAACAAAGGTGTTCAGATTTGTAATGTTACACTAAATGTTGGGCTTGGTACTTTCAGACCTGTTAAGGTTGAAAATATCCTTGAGCATAAAATGGATTCAGAAGAATTTGAAATATGTGCTCAAACCGCAAGAACTATTACCGACGCTAAAAAACATGGTAAAAAAATCACTGCTGTAGGGACAACCTCTGTAAGAACACTTGAAACATGTATGCAAAAGTATGGCGAGATTATAGAAACCATTGATGATTCTACGCTGTTTATTTATCCAGGATTTGAGTTTAAAGTTGTAGACAGGCTTATTACAAATTTCCATTTGCCTAAATCAACATTAATAATGCTTGTATCCGCGTTCGCCGGTAAGGATTTTGTTTTCAAAGCTTATGAAGAAGCGATTAAACAACAGTACAAATTTTACAGCTACGGCGATTGTATGCTTATAAATTAAGTTATGTAAATTTACATTTTATCGCTAACAAAAAAGTATATTCAGGCTGTTTATATAACAGTCGTTGAATAAGGAGAAGGAATGAGAGTTTCGTGTATAAGTGTGCAAAATACAAATTCAAAACAAAATGTTAAATCAAATCCAAATAAAAACATATCATTCAGGCGTGCTCCCGGCATGAGCACCGGCACGGGAAATCATTTTCCGCAAGAAAACCCGCAGCCTAAAAGAGACGGCGGGCTTCTGGATGCTATTTACTGGACAATGATAGCCAACACGCTTGCTATAAATCCACTCATAAGCAATTATTTTATTGATAAACGTGAAGCTGATTTACAGCAATACAAACAAGATGCGCAAAGCTATAACACTTATAGCGCTTTAAGAAGTTCTATAAATGAAAATTACAAAACCTCAAACGCTATTTATCATCTCAATTTGTTTAACTTAACAGAGATACCGGAGATGAAAAAGCTGGATGATTCTTTGTACAGTGCAAAATTTAATACAAATGGCAAGGATATTGATGTAGTTTTTTCAACAAAAGAGCTTGATAAAAATATTATAAGCGGTGAAATTGCTGCAAATGACGGTAATACAACGGATTTGTACACATATAAAATGAATCTGGATACATTAGGCAGCAGAGCTTTTGATATAGAATTGAAAGGTCAAAACGATTCTACATCAATAAAACAAACTTATGAGAGAGACCTGGACGGCTATCTATACTATGTAGACAAAGAAAACAAAAAAAGAATACCTGTTAATGAATACTCTGTCAGCAGGGCAAATGCTAAAGAAGAGCTGGAAAACGAGATAGCAGATGTTGATAGAGTATATCGTGAAACGCAAAAATTTAACTATATGATATGTTTTATTGCAACAATTTTTCAAATGATGAGATATTCCCGTTCACGTAAGGAAGAGGACGGTGATAATCAATAAAAAGCCTTAGATTTTTCTAAGGCTTTTTTGTTTAATCATTTACTATAACAACTTCTCCGGTATCAAATTTTAAGTAGGCTCTTACTATTTCAAATTTTCCTTCATAATGTGCCTGCCTTAAGATTTTTGAACGTTTAAGAAGTTTTCTTTTCTTCGTAAGTGTGTAATTTTTAGCAATATCATTGTAGCATTCTGATTCGCTATCGATGATTTCGTAAACCGAACGAATCAAAAGTTCCAGATGGTCAGGTTCTTTCGGATAAAGAGCTCTTGCCGCTTTCATAACCCCGCAGTCATCGTGGCTCAACACCATAACAAGAGGTACTTTTAAATGGTCAACTGCATATTCAACGCTTTCAAGAACATTTTCACCGATAACAGCACCGGCGCAGCGGACAACGAATATATCTCCAAAACCTTTGTCAAAAACAAGCTCCGGTATAACTCTTGAATCAGAACAGGTAACAATACACGCAATCGGAGACTGACCGTTAGCAAGAGCTTTTAAATTTTCAACAGTTCTGTTTTGAGCTGTGGATTTACCGCTGACAAAATTTTTATTACCTTCAAGCAGAATATCTAATGCTTGTTTTGCCTTTTCATTCATTATTTAGTCCTTTTTGTTATCGGAATCTATGTTTTTGATTTCTTTAGCTTCTACTTTTTTAGCATCTTTTACGGATACATCTTCCACAATAACTTTTTTGTTTTTGGGTTTGTTGTCTTCAATTTCAAGCTGTTTGTTGATTATAACAGTCTGGAACACCATAATAATGTTGCTGGCAATAAGGTAGAGCAAAACACCAGCAGGAATCGGGATAAACAGGAATGTAGCCGTTAACATAACAGGCATCATTGTTCCTAATGTTTTTTGCATAGCCTCCTGAGCGGGATCAGCCTGCTGCATTTTGTTTGTTGCCATCATTATTTTTTGGGTCAAGAACATTGATGCACCAAAGATTACAACGAGCAGCAGCACATCATAGTTAAAGGATGATTTTGTCTCAAGAGTAGGCACTGATGCAATGAGATTGTCACCCTGTTTTTTGAAGGTAACAGTTTCTATCTCTCTTGTGTTGTTGTCGGTTACAGTAGCTGTCGCACTTGTGATTTGTGCAAGCTGGCTGAATTTTAAATCAAAATCATCAAGACTGATTTTTAAATCAACAGGCTGTCCGGGAGTGATATCACCCTGAACTTTAACCGCATTTCTCGGGTTAGAAAGTTTTGCGTTTTCCAGTTCCTTGTCGCCGATATAAACTTTTATATTTTTATTCAAAGAGAAAGTATCTCTTGGACCAACGGAAAATTTTCCGTCATTAGAAACACCTGCATTGCCCTTTAAAGTAGCATCCAGTCTGTTTATAAAAAGGAATTTTGACTGACCTGCAAGAGAAATAAATTGAGGACTCATCAATGACGAATACAAAAGAATGAATATCGGCATTTGTATCAACAGCGGCAAGCAGCCAGCCATGGGGTTAAACTTGTGTTCTTTGTAAAACTCCATCATTTTTTGCTGCATCATCTGCGGATTATTTTTGTATCTGTCTTGTATAGCTTTCATTTTTGGCTGGAGTTTTTGCATTGTTTTCATTGAACGCTGCTGAGAAACATTCAACGGCCACATTGCAAGTCTTATAATTACGGTAAGTGCAATAATACCTAGTCCGTAACTGCCGAAAATATTGCTTAACTGTTTTAAAAAGTCTATGGTTAAAGTTGTGAAATCCAATTTCCTTCTCCCCTGTTGCGTTTATGCTAGTGATACTCTCAATACATATTTACTATTTTAAAACAAAAATATATTTTGCCAATTAAAAACTCTTTTATTCTGAACGATTGTGAACAGTTTTAAAGATAAAAGGGCAGAGTATTTATTCTGCCCTTGTTTTTAATATGTCATGTAACTGCTTAATAACCCGTTTTCTTCAGACATTTCTCTTAATTTTTTAAGAGCTCTGTTTTCTGTCTGTCGTATGCATTCTTTGGTAACACCGTATATTTTACCTATTTCTTCAAGCGTTTTGCGTCCGAATTCGTTCAAGCCGAATCTCATTCTTACAACCTCCTGTTCCCTTTCTTTTAATTGAGAAACAACGGTTTCTATATCCTTTTTCAGGTTTTCATATTCAGCGTTGCTGTATGCTGAGGCTGTTGGATCTTCCAGTATATCGCTTAATGTTACTTCGCTGCCGGAGTTGAGTTCGTATGCTGAATCCATAGAAATTGACTTTGTATATGCATTTAAAAATGTATCTATTTTTTCTGCAGAGATATTCATTTCTTTAGCAACATCTTCGTTTTTAACCTGAGTATTATATTTTTGCTCAAGCTCTGATTTAACTTTTGAAAATTTTGACAGAGTTTCTTGAATATAAACAGGAATTTTAACACAGTGTGACTGTTCCGATATTGCTTTAAATATTGCCTGTTTAATCCACCAGGCTGCATAAGTGGAAAAACGATAACCCAGTTTGTAATCAAACTTTTCAACAGCGACCATAAGCCCAAGATTTCCTTCCTGTATAAGGTCAATCATCGGAAGGTGAGATACCTGTACGGTTTTTCTTGCAATATTTACCACAAGTTTTAAATTAGCTTGTACCAGCTTTTGTTTTGCTTTAAGTGATTCTTCTGTGCTGCCCTCGCGTGCTGTTTTTGCTGCTTCTTTTTCTTCTTCCGGAGTTAACACTTTTTCAGAGGCAATTTTTCTGATATAAAGATTGAGTGTTTCATCCCCGCACGCCGGAATGAGATTGTTTGCGTGGGGTTTGGTTGAGGCTGCATTTGACGAGACATAATTTTTTGACATACACTTACTCCTAATTTATTAATTATCCAAATTTATTGCATAAAAAATACACAGAATAGAAGACTCTATCTGCTGCTTGATTGCTGAGATACAGGGACTAACTAAATATCATCAAGTATATACTTAATATATCACCTAGTATATACAAATTCAAGTGTTTTATTACGAAATATTACAAAAACGCTAAAAAAAAATAAAAATTTGTAATATTTTGTAATATTATATGGGTATTATGGATATAAAATATATGCAAAAAGCGCTTGATACGGCGCGGTTTTCAGGGGAAGATATACCGGTAGGGGCGGTAATTGTAAAAGATGACAAGATACTTGCGTGCTATCACAATCAAAAAGAACAGCACAATGATGTTACAGCCCATGCTGAAATGCTTGCACTAAAAGAAGCCTCTGCAAAACTCAACTCCTGGAGGCTAAACGGATGCGATATGTATGTTACTTTAGAGCCGTGTCCGATGTGTGCATGGGCAATTCTTAACGCAAGAATAGATAACCTCTATTTTGGCTCATATGATGCTTTATACGGGGCTTTTACAACAATGCCGGAGCTTATAAAAAAATGCAATTCATCTTTAACTTTTAAAGGCGGAATAATGGAAAAAGAGTGCAATGAGCTTTTATCGCAATATTTTAAGAAAATGAGAAAATAATATGACAACTAACACTAAAGAATATCTCGACAACCTTGTAAAAACATATGAAAACGCGGATTTTATAAAAGATGACCCTGTTCAGTTTATGCATAGATTTAAGGACAAAAGTGATATAGAAATTGCTGCTTTTATAGCCGCAATGTTTGCCTATGGAAAGCGGGAAGCTTTTATTGCAAAGCTTAACATTCTTTTTGAACGTATGCACAATAAACCCTATGAATTTTTAATGCACTTTGATAAAGATTCAACGGTCGTTGACGATATTGACTACAGATTCTCTGTCGGAATAGACCTTAAACAGATTTTGTTAATATTAAAAGAATTATACCAAGACGGAAGTTCGCTGGAATCTCTTTTTGCACATGGCTGGGAGTGCTATCATGATGTAGCTGGTATGCTGCAGGTGGTTGTTGATTATTTTTATTCCCGTGTAACTCTTCCTGTGACCAAAGGTTTTTATCATCTTTTGCCTGATCCTTCAAAAAAGAGTGCCTGTAAGCGGTTAAATATGTTTTTAAGGTGGATGGTAAGAAAAAGTGTTGTTGATTTTGGGGTTTGGCACTTTATGCCGGCAAGTGAGCTTTTAATTCCGCTGGATGTGCACGTTGCAAAAATATCGCGCAATTTGGGGCTTCTCAGACGAAAACAGAATGATTATGCTGCAGTAAAAGAACTGACGGACAAACTCAAAGAATTTGACCCGTCAGATCCAGTAAAATATGATTTTGCAATGTTTGGTTACGGAGTAGCGGCAGCTTCTTCATCACTTTCTTCAAGCAATTGAGAACCTGTTTTTCCGCCTTTCATAGCATATTCACAGCCGCCGGGTTCATACATTTGCATTGTTGTTCTGCTTCCGGTCAGTTGTAAAGAGAATATATCATATCCCCATTTGTTTGGAGCTTTTAGACCGTTTATATCTACCCCGATGATAGTCGGATCATCCGCTTTGTATGGGAAAAAGCTCATTCCGTCAGCTGTCATGAATCCCTGTGTCAGGTTATTCCAGCCATCACAGGTTTCTGTTGGAGAAAATTCCGGTACGCATTCACCTCCAACTGGATCTTCTTTGCAATATTTTTCAACGTGCATAATATCTTTCATGTATTTGAATAAATCCTTACATTGTGATGATTGAGAAGCTTCGCCATCAACCCCGATATAGCACTTTGGAAGCGGTTGGAACTCAGGTTCTGTTCTTGCCATATCAACAGCCTGATCGAGTGTTAACATTGCTTTTTTCAATCCTGCAATTGCCTGTTTTTCATCCGTGCTGAAAACAACCGCCGGAATCGTTAATGCCGCAACTACACCTATGATTGTTAAAGTAATCAAAACTTCTGCTAAAGTAAATGCTTTTTTCTTTGTCATCTTATAACCCTTTTATTTTTAGTTTTATATATTAATAATACCCATTTTTTTATTTTTTAAACATCTTTTTTCTTTTTCTTTTTTTTCTTTGCTTCTTTTTTGTCTTTCAAATCTCTTTGAGCATTGTCTATAGAAATTTTTGCGACCGGTTTTCTTTCCATTCTATCATATATTACGAGCCAATGCTTTCTTTTCACATTGTCAACAGAAAAAGATATTCTTCCGGCAAGCCGGTCGCCTGGTTTTATCTTTGCAAACATCAGACTTGTGTCCCCAAAAACAGACGGATAAAATGATGCATTAAGGTCGTTAACCATTGATATATCAAAGCCGGTAAAGTATTTGTCAGTAAGGTTTGTTATTACAAGAGCCACTGTGATAGTGTTCATTTCTCCAAACGGATCTTCTCCTATATCAATATTTGTTATTTTTATGTTAAGTCCGTCACAGACAAATTCTTCCTGCTTTAGGGCTTCCTTTTTAAAAACAGGCAAATCTATTCCCTTTGTAATTTTTACCCTGATTTCATCGCCCTGAGCTATTAAAACATCGTTGCCTTTTTTATACAAAGCCATCCCCATTCCTACTGCACCGCCTACAGCAGCGCCGCCGGCAAGAGTGTAGCCCTGGCTTAAAACAGCAGCCGGTAAGCCGAATATGTTTAGAGCAAGCAGTCCTCCGACGAGTCCTCCTGCTGCGGTATACCCTGCGCTTTTAGCAATAACTTTTGATGTGCCTACAACAGGATTAAGTTTTGTACTCATCTGTCCCTGGATAGGAATTTCTCTGCCGTCAGGAGTAATAAGATAGTCAAAAGATACTTCAATCCAGCCGTCGCGTCCCAGACGTTTTGATGCTTCGATTTCTTTTACTGTTCCGTGTGCAATTGTACCTGCAGGCAAGATGACACCCTTTTCGCCTTCAACATCATTTGTAATTTCGGCAAAAAATTCATCGCCCTCTTCCGTATACCCTGTACTAAGTACTTGAGATACTGTCATTTTTATAACATCTTTAGGTACAAGCTGGTCAATTTCGCCGGTAAAAAGTTCTTTATTTTTTTCTTCGAGCCTGTCAGTTACTTCTGCATGCCCCTGGAAAAGTTCATCATTAGAGCTGCTGACTGCCGGCTGGTCTGTTTGCGATGATGCAGCAGGATGCTGTTCTGCTGCCGGGGCTGTGTCTGTAGAAGCTGCAGCAAAAACATCTTCGTGTACAGGAGCGGCAGTGCTGTCAAAATTTTTAGCAAAAGCGGCAACACCTGAATGTACTAATATAAAAACCGTTAATAAAAAATAGGAAACTATCTTTTTCATAACAAAATTGTAACCTATGTAAAAGATAAAATCACGTATGTAACAAAATATCAAAAAGTCGTTTTTTCATCTAATCTAGTATCGCAGCCAGCACCTGCTCACCTTTGCCTTCTTTTTCGGCTGAACTGTGGTGAAGCCTGAAAAATGGCTTCACTATGTGAACAATGTGTCACTCGCCTACACTTAACTTCGTTAAGTTCCGGTGACAGGCTCACAAGTATCGCTTACGCTCTACTGTTTGCTTTGTCAAAAAATTTGTTCACGTCGCTTGACTCCTTATCACGAATTTTTCTCGAACAATTAATCTAGTGTTCCCCCTGCAGTAAAGATTTTATAACCTTAATAATTAAAAATATGATATTATAAGTTTATGCAGCAAGATAAACTAAACGCTTTATCTGATTTTTTAACACGCAGCGGTCCGGGAGTCTGCTTTTTGGAAGGACAGACAGGTTCTTTTAAAACAGAGCTTGTGAAAAAAACGCTCTCTGAGTCTGCCGCTAATATGCTTGTGTTTAAATTTAAATGTTTTGAAGGCTCTACGCTGGATGATGTTTATCTCGCTTTTTTTGAGGATTTAAAAAGGTATTCGCAGCAAAAAAAAATCAGCCTGAAAAAAATAGAAACAACGTCCATTTCTCAAAGAATAAACAGCTACCTTGCGTCAATAAACCTTCCGTGTGTGATAATTATAGATTCGCTTGAAAATATATTTTCAAAAAAATATTCCACTGAAAAAGAAGAATTTTGCCGCTATATTGAGCACTTGAGTAAAATGCACAGATTTAAGCTTATACTCATATCCACATCTTTTGCAACTGTTCAACTGGATCTGGAAAATCAAATAAAAATACAGACCGAACCGTTTACGGAATCTGAAATTAAAGATTTTTTTACCCAAAAAGGCATAACAACAGACGACGAGACTATAAAAAATCTTTACTCTATTACACACGGAAACCAAAATTACATAAATACCACGGCGAATATTATTACAACTCTGAATATCTCACCTGCGGCAATAGTTGAAGAGTTTAACCGAAAAAGGCTGCTTTATGATGATTTTATAAACCAGAAACTCGTTACATTTGTTCCTGACAATGTTAAAAAGTCGCTTTATATACTATCTGTTCTCAATGAGGGAATAAGTGCAAAATACCTTATAACAGAAGGCTTTTTTACGGAAGAGCAGTTGTCTTATATGATAGAAAAAGGGATTATTGCACAGGAATACGGAGTTGTATTTTTAAAAAATTCTCTAAAAAAATATCTGCAAAATTCTGTTGCTCATTTTGAAAAAATTAAATACCACACAATGTGGCGTGATTTCTATGATTCTCAACTTCCGCTAAAACCTAATGAACGAGCGGTTTTAATTTCACGTGACACGATGCGCGCACAGATAGAATACCACTCTTCGTTTATTATTAAAACAAAATCAAACGATACTCCTCAGGCGGATATGTCGCTTGTCAGTTATTTAAACAGCAACCTGACAGCGTGGAATATAAAAAATACTAATGCTTCTGACGACGAGGAAGAAAGTACTTCGACGCCAAAACGCCACAAAAGACCCAAAAAGCCGGAAAGTGTTATACGAAAAGAAAATAACAGAAGGTTTGAAAAATATGCATTAACAAAAGATGAAATTGCACTGTTGAGTGTTCCTGTTGACCTGAGCAAAAACACGGAAGCCGACGCTCAGGCAAAGATGTACAGAACATTTGAACAAAAGGAACAAGAACTAAAACTTTCCAAACAGCAGCAAACCATAAAAGAACTTTACAACACCGCAATGGAGCTGGAAAATTCTCACGATTTGGAAACAGCGTTTGTTGTATATGCCAAGGCACTCGCAATGCGTGACAGTGATGAATTTTATGAGTATGAACCTCTGCTGCTTGAAAAACTGGCAATATGTGCCAGAAAAATGAATAAGACAACAGACGCAATTGATTTTTATAACAAACTTACGGATTTGTATTCAGCAAGAAATGAAATTGAAAAAATGAATGAAATCCGTCTGGAAATTGCCCAGATTTATAAAGAAATTTATAAAATCAACCATGCACGGGTTATTTATGAAAATTTTGTCAATAAAAAATCTCCGGCATCAGATAACATTCTTGCCCGTTCGTATATAGAGCTTGCTTCAATAGAAGAGTCTTTGTCCAATACAGACAAGGCTGTTGAGTACTTTAAAAAAGCTTTTGATTTTATAAACAGAGGTGTGGAAATAAAACCTTCGGTACTTGCTCAGGCTTATTTTAAATATGCACTGATTCTTGATGATTACAACAGGCAGCAGACAGCCCTTGACTTTTACCAGAAAAGTATCAGAACTGCTAAAGAAGATAATATCTATCTTTCCGCTGCGTATACAAACATTGCTGAAATATTAAAAGAGTCAGGCAGTCTTGCTAAGGCTGAAGACTATTTTAAACTCGGGCTAAAAACAGACTATGAACGCTCAAACTATGAAGGTATGTACTACATATGTCTTAAGCTTGCTCAGCTGTATGAGGAAATTGCACCTCAAAAAGTCGTTGATTTTCTGCTAAAATCTTTATCATCGGCAAAAAGAACCAAAGAATCGATTTATATAACTAATGCTTACATAGAACTGGGCGATTATTACATGGTGCATCACGATGATGCCAAAGCATTAAAAGCATTTCTTCTTGCAAGAAAAAATATTTCGGCTGAAGAATCACCGGAAAGCATTGATTCAAGAATTTTTGATTTGCAGGCAAGAATGAATAAAGAGTTGATAAATAAAATAACGGACGAAGTAAACAAGAATGAATAACCATCAGATAGAATTAACAGAAAAACTTTTGGACAGAAATCTTACAAAACAAGAGCTTTTGCAGTTTTGCGATTATGAAAAACTTTTTAAATTCTACAATGCTCACACAAATCTTATCAGCAAAAATGATGAAAATGTCTTTTTTGAAAAACACATATATGATTCACTTTGCTTGAGCGTATTTTTCAATAAATATCGGATACCTGAAAATATAAAACTTCTTGATGTCGGTACAGGCGGCGGATTTCCTTCTGTTCCTCTAAGTATTGTTTATCCGGAAATGCAGATATACCCAGTAGACTCTGTTGCTAAGAAAATTGGTTTTATAGAACTTGTACAAAAAGAATTGAGGCTGGAAAATCTTCATCCGCTTTGCAAAAGGGTAGAAGATTTGAACAGAGATTTTAAAAATTCTTTTGATGTTGTGACTTCACGTGCGGTGGCTGCACTCAATGTTTTGCTAGAATATACAGTGCCGTTTGCTAAAACCGGCGGATATTTTGCGGCATATAAATCAAAAAATGCAGCACAAGAGATTGCACAAGCAGCAAATGCGTCGGATGTGCTAAAGTGCGAATTTTTAGAAAGCATTAGCTACAATCTTCCGCTTGAGCAAGATTATACAAGAGAGCTTTTGATATTTAAAAAAAACAGGAATACCTCAAAAGACTATCCCAGAAAATCCGGTCAGGCAAAGAAAAATCCCTTGTAGTCTTTACTCTAAACTAAAAAAAACGGCTCTGCTTTAGCATAAGCCGTTGATTTATGTGGATTAGTGTAGGAGCTACCCCATCGCCGCTATTTGCGGTTCCTCCTGAAGGGTTTGTTGTTTTACTTCTGTATACTTTTCTGTTGCAAAATTGTTATCTTTTGCAGTAAAACCTATCGGACGTCTTTGGGTTTTACCTGACGCTTTGATATTTTGGGAGATATGTTTTTGCAGTCCCTTTTCAAAGTCCTGTGCGCTCAGGGTGATGTTTTTTATTTCTTCCGGATTAAATGTGCCCTGTTCCATCTTTTCAAAAATTTTGAGTCTTTCATATGCCATATCATAAGCATTGTCAATCACCTGATTTGTGTCCGAGCCTGTGAGTTTGTATTCATTAAGTTTTTTAGCAAAAGCATTTGTGTCAAAATTTTTGTCAACATTCACTTTTTTGAGCTGTTTGCTGAAAATGTCTTTTATACCCTCTAAATCAGGAACAGGAACTTCTATCTGCTTACCCAGTCTGCCTGCTCTTAATACAGCTTCATCCAGCAGCTCAGGTCTGTTTGTTGTCGAGATGACAAACACCTGATCGTTGTTTTTTTCAATGTCGCTTATTAACGCCAGAATCTGATTTAGTTCATCGGCTGCATACGGCTGCAGAGAACTTCTTTTTTTGAATACTGCATCGCACTCGTCAACGAGCAGAACGCTGGGCTGATTGTCAACAGCTTCTTTAAAAACATTTCTCCAGTTTGCTTCCGTTTGTCCAACAAGGCCGCCCCTTAAAGAACCTGCATTAATTTCAAAATAATTTGCTCCGGCGTCGTTTGCCAGTGCTTTTGCTACAAATGTTTTGCCTGTGCCCGGAGGTCCGTAGAGAATTATGCCGTGGTTTAGTTTTCTGTTTGCGTAGGCATCAGGGTATTTTATCGGGAACAAAACATTCTTTTTTAACTCCGTTACAACACTGTCCATGCCGCCTACATCGGATAACCCGAACTTTGCTGACTGTACATCATCAAGAAAAATATTCTTGAAGGTTCTTTTATTTACATTAACAATAGAAGGCTGAACAAATTCAGTATAGTTGTAAGGTTCGCTGAATTCCGCACGCATAAAGCTTAAGTTTTCCTTTGATTTTTCTTTTACAAAGAATTTAAATTTGTTGTTTAAATTTACTTTTGCATCAGGAGTAATCCATACACCGGCTTTTTGTCCGACAAGATAATCTTTTCCTTCAAGATTTGTTACCAGTATAGGGGCTTTGCCGAGATTAATCAGTTCAGGGGCAATATCGCTTCTTGAAATCGCTATAGCCTCGGGTATTTTTTCTTCAGGAAGGAAAAATACTCTTTTTATTACTTTGTTGAATGCTGCAATGGATTCATTTAAAAATTTATTGGCAATTTTTTTATTTTTTGCCGCAACTATTAAGTCGTTACTGTCGATTATTTCAACAAGCGAAGCAAGACGTTCTTCAAACGGAATTGTTTTTATTATAGAGGGAGCAAGTTTTCCTATCTGTTGTACACCCTTAAAAGAAATTGCGTCATTTTTTTGCTTTACAAGCAGCTGGTTGTAATGAATATCGGCAAGTTTTAGTTCGGGAGAATTAGAAATTTTTTCACCTTCCGGAACGTCTTTAATCTTGTTTTGTTTGTACATTTTTTGGTTTATTTCGGGTGTAGCGTAAGGTTTGATAGCTGAAATTTGCATGGATAATTTCTTCTCCCTTCTTTGGTATTAAATTAATAACCTCAAAAAAAACCGCTTATCATAAATTTGAAAAGCGGTCGCATTTATTAATAAGTGTGATTTGTACAATAATTAAAATAAAACCGCATATGCATATTCTCGTTTATAACAACGCACTATATGTGAAATTATAACTGTTAGCATATGCCAGAACATATAAAACCCCTTTTTATTTTTTATTACTGTGGTAGTAGTTGTTTGTTATTTTATAGACTACACTTTGTTTCGATTTTCGTCAATACCTTTGAGGATAAAGAAAAAATAAAGGTATACAATAAACTGTTGTATACCTTTATATAAATTGTGTTTTTGACACTTTTTATTGTTTTATTATTTGTTTACATTAATTAACAAATTATGCTTCTGCGAATTCTTGCTGATCCTGAATTTCGCTGTTTTCTGATTCTGTTTCAATATATTTGTAGTGGCACATAGATGCAACCTGTTGCCCCCATTGTTCAATAATTTCGTCTTGTGAAATTTCATAGGATATGGGTTTTCCGATTTGTACTATAACTTTTGATTTAAAAGGAATCCAGTTATACTGTTCGCAGCCTGTAATGGATATGGGTAATATGTTCCATTTAGCTGCTTTGGCTATTACTGCAAAGCCTTTGTTAATTTTTTCAATAGTATGGTTTCTTCTTATGCCGCCCTGCGGAAAAATACCTAAGAGCCAGTTTGTTTTTGTTAGTTCCTTGACGGTCTTGATAGTGGAAACTTCCAGTTTTTGTCTGTTTACGGCAAATGCTCCGAGCCAATCTATGTTGAGAGTGAAAAACCAGAAATTTTCAAATAACTCTTTTTTCGCCATATAAGCAATCGGTTTTCTTACCGCAATAGAAACGAGAAACGGATCAAAATGCGATATATGGTTGGCTGCACAGATGAATTTTCCGTCTTTCGGAATATTTTCTCTTCCGCGTATTTCAAACCTGTAGAAAAACCAAAATATAGGAATGGCGATAAAAATGCACCATAAAGTCTGAAATATCATTCTGAACGTATTATATTCGTAAGCATATCTTCTTGCATAATTCCTAGACATTAAAGCTCCTTCACTTACTTCAAAACTATTCTAAGACGTACTCTTTTCCTGTCATATTTGAGATTGCGTCGCACCATTGTCTCATCATCTCATCAATATTGTCGCTGTAAGGTATTACTTTACCGATTTTTACGGTTAATTTGGGACTGAACGGCCATTTTGGTTTTTGATCAGTGCCTATAATAGCCACAGGCAAAATACCGGTTTTTGTCGCTTTTGCAAATGATGCAAAACCTTTTGTTATCTTTTCAACTTTTTGGCTGGAATCTCGTGTTCCCTGAGGAAACAAGCCAAGCATCCAATTTGTATTTTTGATATTTAAAGCTGTTTTAATTGTAGAGACCTCTACTTTATCACGTCTTACCGCAAAAGCACCGCAAAAATCCATAAGAGTTCTGGAAAAGAATTTTTCAAACAGCTCTTCTTTCGCCATAAAAGCTATCGGCAAATCCAGGGCAAAAGGAAGCAGGAAAGGATCTCGTCCAGATATATGGTTGGCTGCAACGATAAATTTTCCCTGCTGCGGTATATTTTCTCTGCCTTCGACCGAATAATCGTACATTAATCTTATATAACTGCCAAAGCACATATGACACGTAATCCACTGAAAAATAGTGCGGAACGTGTTGTATGTTTTAGCATCCCTTTTGGAAAATGTGCTCATTTAATTAAATGCCTTGTCTTTTATTATTGTATTGAATATCGCATATCCGATATAAGGATATTTTAGCAGAAAATATAAAAAAAGAACAATTAACACTCACGGTGAGTTTTTTATGGATAGTTAGGCTAATACGGTATTTCATAAAGTCAACTGACCCCGATAACTTATTGAGCGGCTGCATAAAACAAGTTCAACTATCATATTATAAACCGAGCATCCGCAACAAGTACATGGGGTCTACCTCTCAGAAACAATACTTAATTGTTTCTTCGGCAGAGTCGTAAAACAGATAACTAATGCGACCTCGCTACCTCTAGTAAATATGCCACAGGCATATTTACTAGGCAGAGTGTGAACCACTCCTAGCCTGAGATGTTGGCGAGTTTACGAGCCATACATATCAGGATGCCCTTCGGGTACAAGCGAGGTCTCACTCAGACATTTTTATCGTTGTCTTTTTACAGTTCTTAATATAGTTTTCAGATATAATTTTTTCATAAAGTCAACTGACCCCGACAATTTATTGAACCGTTATAATAATAAAAGTTACAAAAACAAGGAAATTTTATGGCTCACATCCACTGGTATCCAGGGCATATAGCTAAGGCGGAAAAAAAATTAAAGGAATTAATCAACCTCGTTGATGTTGTGATAGAGGTTCTTGATGCACGTATACCCGAGAGTTCTGTTTATCCTGATATAAAAAAACTTCTCGGAGACAAACCGAGACTTATTGTTTTAAACAAAGCAGACCTGTCGGATGAGACAAAACTTAAAGAGTGGACGCAATATTATAAACAGCAGACAGGATTTCCTGTAATTGCCTCATGTGCGTCAAAAAATAATGATATTAACACTATTGTTAATAAGGTAATAGAACTGGCAAAACCCAAAATAGATAAACTTGTGGCAAAAGGTTTGCTGCCAAGACCTGCCCGTGTTGTTGTCGTAGGTATGCCTAATGTCGGAAAATCCAGTATTATTAACAAACTTATAAAAAAAGGCAAAACAAAAGTCGGTGCAAAAGCAGGAGTAACCCGCCAGCAGCAATGGGTAAGGGTTCATCCAAAAATAGATTTGCTCGATACTCCGGGGATTATCCCGCTGAAACAGGAAGACCAGTTTAAAGCAGGCAAGCTTGCTATGGTCAACTCTGTCAGCGAAAACGCTTATGAGAACGAAGAAGTTGCGCAGGAGCTTTTGGATATATTAAAAGAAAAATATCCGCAGGCTGTTAAAGATTATTATAAAATTGAGGACAATTTTACACTTGAAGCTATTGCGCAAAGCAGAAACTGGATAGTCAAAAATTCACAGCCGGATACTGTGCGTACGGCAGTAATGGTGCTTACGGATTTTAGAGCAGGGAGAATAGGCAGGTTTGTTTTAGATGACGACAAAGTTGAAGAGTAAAATCCGAGAGCTGTTTGAATTTGACTCGCTGCAGGCGCAGCAAAATAGCTGTGTTTACGTTATAGGAACGGACGAGGCCGGTCGAGGTCCGGGAGCAGGACCTGTTTATGCCGCTGCTGTCTGTTTTCTTAATACGGATGAATCGCTTATGCAAAAGTTATCAATTTTAAATGATTCAAAACAGCTTTCCGAAAAACACAGAGAAGAACTTTTTGAAATAATAATTAAAAACAGTATTTACTGCATAAAAGAAGGCAGCATCGAGGATATCGATAAAAAAAATATTTTAAATACATCATTAGAGTGTATGAGACTGTCTTGCTCAGAGGTTGAAAAGCGGTTGGAAGGTAAAAAATGTCTTGTGCTCGTGGACGGTAATAAAAAGATTAAACATTATAATACTTCGCAAATTACCATAGTAAAAGGAGATTCAAAATCTGCCGCTATTGCTGCAGCCAGTATTCTCGCTAAGGTAAGCAGAGACAGGCTTATGGAAAAACTTTCCAAACAATATCCTCAATACGGCTGGGACAGAAACAAAGGATATCTGACAGCCGAACATACAGAGGCGATAAAACAATATGGTGTAACTAAATGGCACAGGGCAAAGTTTGTGCGCAATATACTTCAGCAAACTCAGGAAGATAAGACAGAGCAGCTGGGGCTGTTTTAGTAGAAAATTAACTTATCTTAAAAAAATAGCAAAAAATTTTTTTTTAATGCTTTATACGTACCAAAGGAGATAATAATATGCGCGTAAGCTTTCACGGTATAAAAAACATTGGTGCAGCTGTAGAATTTCGCAACAAGCCCGAAATTTTTAATGCATCATTAGACGATAAAAAAGACAGCAAAATAATTTGTATTCCGGAAGGAAAATCACTGGAATTGCATTGCGAACTGGATAATGAAGGAACAAAAGATCTTGATGAATTTAAATTACTGCTGGACAAGTATCCTAATAAGGATAAAATGTCAAAAAATGTTCTTAATGTCAGCATTGACAGAATCAGTCTTATTGGTAATTCAGAAGAAAAAATTCCTGTTGATATTTGTATTGTAAACGGTCATATTGTGCCATTGAAACATAAAAATCAAAAGGCAGTTAAAAAGCTAAAGGATTTGTCTGAAAAAATTTCTTTAATGAACCAGCAGGATTTAAAGTATGACGATTATTATCTCAGTTCAAAATCCTGCAGAAATTCTTATTCTTATTATTTTGAAAAATTTTCGTCAGAACCCTCAAAGCTGCTGGGGGTATTTGAGCAATTTTTTAACCCTGCAAATATCAAAATTGTATCAGGGATAGTTGCATCAGATTTGCGTACAGTGCTAAAAAAATCAAAGGATGAGGCAAATGAATAAAATAAGCTTTGGTGGTATAAAAAATCCGGGTGCGTACACTCATTATCAGTCAACTCCTCAAGTTGTCAAGATAGATAATTCTTCATATATACTGCCTAAAGGCCGTATGACAAATTTGTATTGTGAACTCACAAACGAAAACGGCAAAGATCTTGAAGATTTTAAGTATGTATTAAAAGCAAGAGAAAATAAATTTAATCCAAATGCGATAAATATAGGTTACGAATGGATGATAAATCCTAATAACGGTGAAAAGCTGCACCTTTATAGCGTCAATGATATTCTGATTGATTTGAATGATAAAACATTTAACTTATTTAATAAAATCTTTAAGTTGTTAAAAAAGATATCTGAAATGCCAAGAGAACAAATATTTGTAGATAATTCATATCTAAAAACTCAGGAAGTCGCAGATGCTTTTTCTGAATACACTGCATTTCCTGATGCCGGCAATATAAACAAAATTATCGACGCCGCTCACAAACGTGATAATGTTCTTGAGTGCGCAAAAAAGTTGTCTGAACAATATGCAAAAATACTCACTGAGTATGTTTCACGTTAGTTATTTAATTAATATCTTATAAGATACAATAAAGTCCGGAAATTTATATTTCCGGACTTTACTTTTTACACTGAATTACAATCGATTATAATTTGTCAGCAACCATTTTTGTAGTTTCAGCCAATCTTGTTGAGTAACCCATTTCGTTATCATACCAAGAAATGATTTTAACTTGATTGCCGCCCATTACACGTGTTAACAAAGCGTCAACTGTAGATGATTGTGAAGTACCTACATAGTCAGAAGATACGAGCGGTTCTTCTGTGTAGCAAAGAACGTGTCCGTCAGCGCCTTCTTTTAATGCTGCATTAACTTCTTCAACTGTAACGTCTTTTGAAAGTTCAAATACAACGTCAACCAAAGAAACGTCAGGAGTAGGAACACGCATAGCGAAACCGTCCAATTTGCCTTTGAGTTGAGGTAATACAAGAGCAACAGCTTTAGCAGCACCTGTTTTTGTAGGAACAATGTTCAAAGCGCCAGCTCTTGCTCTTCTTGGATCTTTGTGACCTGCGTCTAAGATTCTCTGGTCACCTGTGTAAGAGTGAACAGTAGTCATCAAGCCTTTAACAATACCGAATTTTTCATCGATAACTTTAGCAACAGGTGCCAAGCAGTTAGTTGTGCAAGATGCCATAGAAATAACATTGTGTTTAGCAGGATCGTATTCTTTGTCGTTAACGCCCAATACGATTGTTTTGTCTTCATTTGTAGCAGGAGCTGAAATGATAACTTTTTTAGCACCGGCTGCAATGTGAGCTTTTGCTTTTTCTGCATCTGTGAAGAAACCTGTAGATTCAACTACAACTTCTACACCCAAATCTTTCCAAGGTAATTGTGCAGGATCTTTTTCAGCAAAGAATTTAATTTTTTTACCGTTTACTATGATACCTTCGTCGTAAGCTTCTACTTCGCCGTCAAATTTACCCATTACAGAGTCATATTTGAAAAGTCTTGCAGCGTCAGCAGGTTTCAAACCAGGGTCGTTGATAGCAACGTAATCGATTTGATCAAAAATACCTTCTCTGATTGCTGCTCTTAATGTGTTACGGCCGATTCTACCAAAGCCGTTAATTGCAACTTTTTTAGCCATTTTTATAGCTCCTCTCTATTTGTACATCGTACTAAATACACCCATGTTATAAAT
>CASFCQ010000036.1 GCA_949293185.1 uncultured bacterium | reverse complement strand
AACGAGCCATAGAGAGCCGGAGTGCTGGCGGTTTGTAAACAAACCGAACAGTAAACCGCAGATGTAGCAAACTTGTTTGCGTACAGATGCGAGTGAGAGACAAGAAAATTGTAAAAGAAAACAGCGGACGACGGGACTCGAACCCGCGGCGTCGACCTTGGGAAGGTCGCATTCTACCACTGAATTACATCCGCATGTTAGTCACACTACTATAATAGCACTAAATATCTTATTGGATAATATTAGTTTTTCCTGATTTTAAATCAAATATAATTACCCTGTGATTAAACATATCAGGAATATACAGTTTGTTTCCGTTAACGGTTATATCAGCCGGCGTCATCCCTTTTTGCATAAAAACAGGTTGTTCAAGTCCGTTTTCCGTATCAATTGATATAACAGAAGCCGTATTCCAATCCGAAACATAAACCTTCTGTCCGTCAGTTGATACAGCAACACCGTCATACAACCCCGGAGTCATATTTAACTTTTGCACTACTGGATGTTTTTTGTTTTTCACTACATATACAACATTTTCTGACGTAATATTTTTATAATCTGCTGGTATTGATGCAATATAAATCGTATCACCGTATACTGCTATACCGTTTGGCGAAGGTAGTGAAAGCCATTTTTTAGGCGTTAAATTTTTTTCTTTTAAATTGATTTTAAAAATACAGTCGTTGTCAGTTGCGCTCACATACAGTTCATTACCTGAAAGTACAATATCATTCAGGGCTTTAACATTAGTATCAAAGCCTATGATTTGCGATATTTTTTTGTTTGTTAAATTATAAACAACGATATTTCTTTTGTTACAAATATATAATTTGTTTTTATAAACAGCCATAGCCGTCGGTTGGTTCAGTATTCCATCAGCGGGTATAAATTGTTTTAACTTTTTATTTTTATAATAAACAATATATCCTGTGATTTCATTTTCTTTCGGTGTATGGCTTTGTGTACCGTAATTTGAAATCAATAAGCCGTTGTTATAGGGCAAAACGCTTTCATTAAATCTCAAGTTTGTATTCTTGTTTGTTTGGGCAAAAGAGGCTGTACCCAACATCAAAAAAACAGATAAAGCTAAAACAATATATCTCATATAAATAACCTAAAATTCTACCATCGGAGTAAATTATATCATAAAACAATAAGAGGAATTATCCGAATTCCTCTTATTGTTTACTGTAGTTGATATAAACTATTTTAAATTATTTTTGAAAAAGTCTTCTATTTTATCAAAAGGAATCTTTTCCAAATTGTCATACAGGTCTACATGATTTGCACCTTCAACAATTAACAGTTCTTTGTTATCTCCTTTGAGTTTTTTGAATGCATCTTCTCCAAAGTACCTGCTGTGTGCTTTTTCACCGTGTATAATAAGCACGGCGCTTTGAATTTCATCACTGTATGACAGAATCGGCATGTTTATTAAAGATAATGTTGATGTCATATTCCAATTTCCGTTTGAGTTAATAGAACGTTTGTGAAAGCCTCTTTTGGTTTTGTAATAATTCCAGTAATCTTGTACAAACTGCGGTTCTTCACCGGTAAGCTTTTCTGGAAGCCCCGGAGCTTTGGCAAACGTTTTGTTTTTATAATCCAGAGTTCTCTGATTGTTTAAGTTTTGTTTAAGCTCATATCTGGCATGTTCGTCAATTGAGTCGTTGTAGCCTTTTGCGCTTACACGTGTCATATCATACATTGTGGAGGCTACTGTGGCTTTGATTCTTGTATCCATCGCAGCTGCATTAAGGGCAAAACCGCCAAAACCGCAGATTCCAAGTATGCCTATTTTATCAGGGTTAACATTTGCATTGTTGCTTAAATAATCCACTGCAGCAGAAAAATCTTCCGTGTTGATATCCGGCGATGCTACGTTTCTCGGTTCTCCTTTGCTTTCTCCTGTATATGACGGATCAAATGCAAGAGCAATAAACCCCTTTTGAGCAAGAGTCTGTGCGTACAACCCGGATGCCTGTTCTTTTACTGCACCGAACGGTCCTGATATTGCAATAGCCGGAAGTTTTTCATCTTTCTTTAATGTTTCTGGCGTGTACAAATCACCGACAAGGGTTATGCCATATCTATTTGTAAACTTTACTTTTTCTACATTTACTTTGTCACTTTTTGGGAAAGTTTTATCCCATTTATTATCTTTTGCCATAGACATATTGCATCCTCCTATTACAAATAAAAAGGCTAAACAAAATAAAATTATATTTTTCATCATTTTTACTCCGCATAAAAATACAACCTTTTTAGGCAGTATTATCATGATTAAAATGCCTGTTTTTACAATATCAGTTTATAAATTAATTATTTACTATAAACCCAATAATAGCAAATACCTATATTGTATATTAAAATATACCTTAACGGTATAATTAAAATCGATTGAATTCACTTACCATTACCACAAGTCTACCGTCAAAATATCTGCCGTATACGTTGAAATATCTATTATTTTCGGGGTGTAACCTGCTGTAAAAATGATTTGTACCTGAATTTTTGATAAAGTTATACAACTTAATTAAAAATTTGCCATCTTGTGTGCTGCTGGCGGATACAACTTTAAATCTGCTTGTTTTATAGTCTTTTAAAGTTTTTTTATGGCAAACAAAAGGATAAATATGAGCGGAAATTACCTTGTTATTTCCCAATTCGTTTCTTTTATAATCACTGTATTCTTTGTATTTATGTTCAACATTGCGGCATCTTCTGCATTGTGTATAATATCTATTTTCAGTAGATTTTACCCTTATATTGTAAACATTCATATCTTTGTCCAGAACAAACCAGAACTCGGTTGCATATTTATTTGGGAAAGATATGTTATCAAAAAAGTACCTGACTAACTTTTTTTCCAAAAATGGGGCATTTAAAACTTCTTTAGGCTTTGGTCTGATTTTACTGCGTCTTTGTATTACTTTTGGGCTTTTGATTTTATTTTTATTATTGTTGAAATGATTTATGGATTCTGTTTTGGGGGATAATTTTTCCGGCTCATCTTGACTGGTTGCTGAAATATTATTATATACCTCTGTAGTATTTGTTTTTTGAGAAGTTGCTTTACCGGAATCTGCCTTGTCAAATTTAGCAGATACAAGCTCTTTAGTATCAAAGTCAGATGTTGTTTTAACTTCTTTTGACTGTTGATTTTCAACTGATGCCTGCGTAGTTAAATAGCTATCTTCAAAATTCTGAAGTTTGATATTTGTTGTTACATTTTTTTCGGAAATATTATTATCTGTATATTGAACACTTGAATTTTTTTGTGGGGTTGAATATTCTTTGCTTTCATTCTTAACAGGTAAATTTTTACTTACCATTTTTGATGCAGGTTCTATCTGTTGAGGATTGTTATTTGACAGCGAAAATGTTATGGCAAAAGCCAGCATAATAAATATGATAAATACACAAGCTATAAATACATTTTTAATCACGCGCAGTAATCCTTTATATTATTAATAACGATTTATTTAGAGTTTTGTTCATTAAAAAAAACAGATTATATAAAAAGCCTATATATACAAGTTCAAGATGATTAATAAACGGATATTTTTATTTTGTACCAATAGTAGTGCATTATAATTTATGGAATGGAAATTAAGAATATTGATAAAAATAAAAGATCGCAAAAATTGATTGAGCAGCTTACAGAGTTATGGAAAGATTCTGTAAAAGCAACACATTTGTTTTTGTCTGAAAGTGAAATTGAAAAAATTAAACAATATGTACCCCAAATATTAATAGAAATACCGGATTTAATTGTTGTTATAAGTGAAGATAATCAACCAATTGCCTTTATGGGGATTGCAAACAAAAAACTGGAAATGCTATTTGTAAGTGCAAAAGAAAGAGGAAAGGGAATTGGTACAAAGTTAATTCAGCATGGAATTAACGAATACTCTATAAATGAATTGACTGTTAATGAGCAGAATCCTAATGCTCAAAAATTTTATGAAAAAAACGGTTTTAAAGTATATAAGCGAACAGAAACAGACGAGCAAGGCAACCCTTATCCGTTGTTGTATATGAAATTTTAGGTTTATGTCTTGTTTTTGAGAGGGGAGAACCAAGGTTCGATTCCGAGAAATAAAAAAACACCCGAAGGTGTTTTTGTAAAAGAACACATGGTTTGATTTCTTGTTACAGATGGTTTGATTATTTTCGTACACTTCCGCTACTGTTGAAACCTAAACACAAAGCCGCTTTAAGGGGTAAAATCATTTTAACCGTACACGATTGAAATGTCTGGTTTAATACTGCCTTAATACAGTCAGTTTAATAATTTTTAACGGGGAGTTTGAGTATCTCAAAATAAGTTGACATTACTATACCAACAATTAAAAAGCGTAATTAGTAAATCTGACCGGCAAACTAGCAAAAAAATCTTTTACGAGTTTTGTTACTATTATGAATATTATTACACCTGTAAATTTATCACATAATCCTTATAAGCATCCGTCTTTTAATGCAAAATTAAATGAAAGTTTAATAAAAAAAGGTGTTATTGATTTAAGATATGCTATAAAAACAAGTGTTGATGAAAAAATATTTTCTAAACAAGAATTAGAAATGCTTAATTTGACGAATATTGATCCTGGATTAAAATCTATTACCTGGAGAGGAACAAGCATACTCCCCCATACTTTATACAGAGGTATTGCAACGATGAAACCTCCGTTAGATGGAGAGGAACTGATTAGAAGTAATTTCATAAATAATATTTGTGCAATGAAAAAAGGAGATTTATTTTCGTTTAATAACGGAGCTTGTCATGAATTGTTAACTTTTACTTCATATGATTACAAAGAAGCTGCGAGATTCTGTGACTTAGCTAATGTTTTAAAATTTATAAATAAAAGAGCATTATTCGAAATTGAAATGCCACGAAACTCTCATATGTTTGTATATCCAGAGGGGGATCAAGGCTTAGTTTGTCTACCTGTAAATAACATCTACGAACTCATTGAAAATCCTCAAATAATCAAAACTAAAGTTATAACATTCGGTAATCAGATAAATGACTCCGAATTTATTTTAATAAAATTGAAATTAAAGCAAGAAAATTTGTAAAACTACAGTTTTGTACTTTGTTTTTTTACCCAACAAATTGAAAATACTCAGATTACTCATTTGCTACTTAGTGGTAGAATTGGCTTGCTGTATAAAGAAAGAGTGATTTTTAAGAGAAATAAAAATTTTTAGTGAGTAATAAAAGAGTAAAAAGAGTAATTTCAAACTTGAATAAACAGTCGACTTTTGACTGCCTAAAAGCTGGATTGCTTCGGGTTATCCGCCCTCGCAATAATAAAAAAACTTCCGACCAAATTACTCAAAAAAGTACAGTTTTTAAAAGTGGTGCCACGTCTCACTCTGCCGAAAAAACAAGACTAAATGTCTTGTTTTTGAGAGGGGAGAACCAAGGTTCGATTCCGAGAAATAAAAAAACACCCGAAGGTGTTTTTAAAAGTGGTGCCACGTCTCGGAATCGAACCAAGGACACAGGGATTTTCAGTCCCTTGCTCTACCAACTGAGCTAACGTGGCATAATATTCAATTGTCTTGTGGAGTTGGTAGAGCAAGCTCTACTTTAATTTAAAACCGTTCCGTTGCACTCCACCGGGGCTAACGTGGCAAAATATTCAATTGTCTTGTGGAGTTGGTAGAGCAAGCTCTACTTTAATTTAAAACCGTTCCGTTGCACTCCACCGGGCTAACGTGGTATCTTATTCAGGAGTCTTCGATTTGAATCTATTGATTATCTCCTCGTTACTTAATAATAGCAAAAGAATATTTTGAGTCAATATTTATTTTTTTATTAATCTGGTCTATTAATTGACTTTTTGCTAAAATTACATTATACCTTTATAATATGTTCTAAGGAGGAGATGTTATGTCAAACGCATTAGATATCAATGATTCAACTTTTGAATCAGAAGTAATAAATTCTTCTGAATTAACAGTTGTTGATTTTTGGGCGCCATGGTGCGGACCATGCAGAAAATTAGGACCTGTTTTAGATGAAGTAGCGCAGGATTATGCTGGAAAACTAAAAATTGTAAAACTCAATACTGACGAAAATCTTAAAACAGCAAAAGAATACTCTGTAAGCGGTCTACCTACTTTGTTAATATTTAAAGAAGGAAAAGCAGTTGAAAGACTTGTGGGACTTGTTCCTAAATCAACAATCACATCTAATATAGAAAAACATCTATAATTGTTATTTTTCTAAAAACTTATCAAGAAGATTGTAATGTTGTGCCAATTTAATAACTTCAGCATTTTGCGGCATCATCATTGCAATCTTTTTGCTTTGTAACAGCCTTTTCTTATAGTTATCAGTTTGTTTTAATATATATTCCTCACTGCATCCAATCATGTCCATTTTAGCCCGTATATAATATGGAACAGGAGAATTAGCGCCTTCTGGAGGGAAAGCACCGTAAAAAATATTTTCTATACCGAAATATTTAAATAGCTGTATCGCTGCCAGAGCTGTCTTTTTTCCTGCATTAAAATATCTTTTGGAATCATTATTAGCAAAACCACCGATAATAGTCACATAATCCCTGTCATTTTGCGTAGTGTTAACAATACTTTTTACATGTTCCGGCTCTAGTACACCGTTATAAAAAATAGGAAGCTTGTTCTTGTCAATTACTTTGAATTTGATAAAAGCAATATAATCTTCATTGTTAAGATTATTTATTGCATCCTCTGCCTCAACACAAACTACCCTGTATTCTCTGTCCTTTTTGGTTAATGCAATAACTGTTTCTGTTTCTTGTTTTTTAGTTTTATCGTAGATTTTTATATTGGCAAGAACAACCGTGTTGTCGTTTACAAGATCTTTGGGTTTTAATTTTTGATTAATGGAATAAACTGGGTAACAATCTATTTTATTAGCTCTAAGAATGTTTTTTATTGACTCTTTATCAAGCCACATCTTTTGCAAAGAAGAATCACCTTTAAAATTCAAATATGTATCGGTATTTAAAGATGACTTGTTATAATATATGAATTTAGGGCTGCTTATGTTGTTTACACGCATATTGCTTTCCTTATAGTTTGCCTGATAGAGATCCGGCATGTCCCAAAATGGTTCGTACCCCAGCCGACACATCAAGCCGGAATATCTTTAGCTGTTGGCTATATGAAATATATAAGTTTAAAAATATTAAATTTTGCTACTAATCTTTTAGCAATAAATTGTATTTTAAAGGCTGTTGAATTATACTTATTTCTGACTTGGTGAGAAGCATAAACTGCGTAGTCACAGAAATAGAACCATACAAGAGAAAGGACATTTATGCAAGTTCCACGTATCAGATTTCAATCAGTTAATCCAATTATCAAAAATGCATCTAAATATGCCGAAAAATTTGAATCAAAAGCACAAAAATCTTTGCCGAAAGAATACACTCCTGCTGCTGTAAAAAAAGAAAATCAGCAAATCAGAAAATTCGATTTTGACTGCGGTGAAGGTAACAATTACGAATACTTTATTCATCTTGCATAATGAATAGTTATATCCAAACCTGTTTTGATTTTATTTTTCTAAAAAAGAAAAGTAATCCGGTTACAGGTTTTGAAGCAAAATTTAAGCAATTTATTCCGGAAGGCTATGAATTTAGCCTTCCTTATCAATTATTTTTTAAGATTACTTCCGCATGCAATCTTCGCTGCAAGCACTGTTATTACAGCGGCGATAGCACTGCATATTCTCCTCATAATGACTTGAGACGGGAGGAGCTTGTTCACCTTGCACAATATTTTGTTGACGAAATTAATATTACAAATGTTACGCTTACAGGCGGTGAACCTTTTATGCAAAAAGGGATTTATGATATTTTAGCAATCTTTGCCCAAAATAATTTGTATATTAATATCATAACTAACGCTACGCTTATAGATAAAGCTGCTGCACAAAATCTGGCAGCATTACTTAACCCTAAAATTTCAATTTTTAGCGTAAGTATTGACGGTGTAAAAAAAGAAACACATGAAAAAATCAGAGGTAATAATTCATACGACAGAGCAATAAACGGTATAAATAATCTTATACAAGCCGGTTTTAAAGTGATGCTGAATTTTACGGTTACTTCTCAAAATGTTGAAGAATTACCGATGCTTTATGATTTTTGTAAACGTCATGAGATTAAGGATTTAGGGCTTAATCGTCTGGAAGCTGATAAAGAATCTCCCCTGCAGCCTGATTTAGAGTGTGTTATAAAAAACACGGCTTTGCTAATAGAAAAAGTGAATAATGATAAGGAATTTCATCTAAAAAATACGAGCCTTAAAACAATAGATTTTTTGAAAAATGCTAGAGGTATGGAACTCATAAACAGCATAAAACTTGACGGACTGCCTGCTGATTCATCATTAAGATGCCACTCACATCAGAGAGTCGAGATTTGTGCAGATGGAAGAGTGTATCTTTGTTCTGCTGCAGAAACAAAAGATTTGTGTCTGGGCAGCCTTAAAGAAAATGATTTTAAAACGATATGGAGTACAAGATACAATAACCCTCTTTTTAAAGAACGAAAACTTGAAAATTCAGTATGTAAAAATTGCAGATATGTGCCGTTGTGCAAAGCCGGCTGTATGGCAAGGGCATACAAAAAGCACAAATCAATCAACTGTTCTGGTCATGAGTGCAAAATTTTAGATTGCGGGGGGTGTAATGGATAAAAACAGTGTTTTGGCATACTCAAATACAATACTAAAACGCTATGAAGAGCCCTTAAATACGATATTTTTATACAATGTTGAAAATGATTCCATCTGGGCGGGTAACAGTGAGTCATTTGCTATACTTGCTCTTATAGACGGGCATCATTCCGTTAATCAAATAGCAACTGAATTATATAAAGATTATTCTGACACAGATTTTGCAACTGTGTATAACAGTGTTATGGCAATTTGTTCATCTCTTTATGACAAAGGTATTGTCATACCAATTAACGACAAAGAATAGTTGTGCAGAGCTGTATTTCAAACATCTAAGAACACTTTAAAGCTTTATTTTACGCGAGGATTGTGTGTATTCAGAATCCTCGCAAATGTTGGGAACAATACATGCTTAAACAGAACATTATTTCTTCTGTATGCATTTGATTTATGTGCTTACAATACAACATTGCCATCTGCTCACTGAATCAGAGTAGAATCTATACATATTTTGCTAATCTTTTGTATGTCTCATGCAAATACGCTATATATTTTTTCTACTCCAAATCAAGTAATTTTCTTACCCATGCTTTATTTATGATACATTTATAATATAATTATTTTACGGAATTATGTCGTAGCGTTATTAAGGAAAATAAGGATATAGAAAATGGAAACAAAACTTGAAAAATTAGAACATAATATGGTTAAACTCGACATCGAGATTGATGCCGAAACAGCCGAAAAAGAATACAATAAAGCTTGTAAAAGACTTGCTCAGAGAGTCAATATACCGGGTTTTAGAAAAGGTAAAGCACCGAGAGCAATCTTGGAAAAAAATATTGGTGCTGAAAATATTAAGCGTGATGCGTTGGAATCAATGCTGCCTTCAATATTTTCCGAGGCAATTACGAAAAATAACCTTGTTACAATTACCGAACCTTACTTAGAATCTTATGATTTTGAACTCGGCAAACCGGTTAAAGTCGTTGCAAGATTGGAATTAAAACCGGAAGTTAAGTTTGAACAATACAAAGATATGGAAATCGAAGTAGAAGAATTTAAAACTCCGGAAAATGCCATGGAGAAAGAAATTGATGACCTTACTAAAAAATTCACTACTTTTGAAAAAGTCGAAGGCAGAGCTTCTACAGACAAAGATGTTGTTGTAATGGATTTCGAAGGTTCTGTTGACGGGGAATTGATTGCAGGCGGTTCTGCCAAAAATTACATGCTTGATTTAGAAAACAGTAACTTTATCCCCGGCTTTGCAGAACAACTGGTTGGCAGAAATACAGGTGATGAATTTGTTATTGACGTAACTTTCCCGGAAATCTACCACGACGAAAAATTGCAGGGTAAACCAGCTCAATTCAAAATCAAAATTAACGAAATTAAACAAAAGGTCAGACCTGAACTCAATGACGATTTAGCACAAAAAGTAGGCAATTTCAAAACAGTTGATGAGTTAAAAGCTGATATTCAAAAATATCTTGAAAGCTCTGCTAAGATAGAAAATGATAAAAGATGTGCAACTAAATTATTTGAAACTATACTTTCAAAAATGGATGTTGATGTTCAGGATTCCATGATTGAAAGAGAAAAACAGGTACTGGTTTCTGATTTTAAACAAAAATTGGCGCAATCAGGTGTTACCTGGGAACAGGTTCTTAAAAATGACGGTGCTGAAAAAGTTGACAGCGAACTAAGAACAGAGGCTTTGAACAGAATAAAAAATTCTTTAATGATATCAGAGATTGCTAAACTCGAAAATATTCAAATAGGACCGGAAGATCTTGAAGAAAAATTAGGCGAGTTGGCTATGATGTACCAAACAGATAAATCTGCTATATTTAAAGAAATCAGCAAAAATCCTATGATGATACAATCTTTATCACAGCAGGCTCTTAGCCAAAAAGTTACTAAATTTTTGCTCGATAATAACAAAATTAAATTCGTTGCAGGAGCAAATAAATAGTCTATAATGTTATTATATGAAGTTAATAGAGAAGTTAATCACAATTGAAAGGGCAAATTTATGAGTTTTGTACCAACAGTAGTAGAACAATCCAGCCGCGGTGAGCGCGCATTTGATATTTTCTCAAGATTGTTAAGAGAAAGAATTATCTTTTTAGGAACACCGATTGATGACATGGTAGCAAACCTTGTTGTTGCACAGATGCTGCTTTTGGATTCTGAAAATCCTGAAAAAGATATTATGTTGTATATCAACTCCCCCGGAGGAAGCGTAACAGCAGGTTTTGCTATTTATGATACAATGCAGCATATTCGTTCAGATGTTTCTACTATCTGTTTGGGACAGGCTGCATCTATGGGTGCATTTCTGCTATCATCCGGTACAAAAGGAAAACGACTTGCTCTTCCTCACTCCAGAGTTTTGATTCACCAGCCGTTAGGCGGTGCACAGGGTCAGGCTACCGATATAGAAATTCAGGCAGCTGAAATTTTGAGAATTAAAAAAGCTTTAAACGAAATTTTAGCTTCCAACACAGGTCAATCTATTAAAAAGATTGAAAAAGATACAGACCGTGACTATATCATGACTCCGGAAGAAGCTCTTGAATACGGTATGATTGATAGAGTTATTACTATGGATAAAACTCACAAGGACAAAGCTGAGTAATAATCAGGAGATTTTGTAATGGTTAAACATGACGACAGTCGTTTAAAATGTTCATTTTGCGGAAAGACTCAGGATCAGGTAAAAAAATTAATAGCCGGTCCGGAGGTGTATATCTGCGATGAATGTGTTGAGTTATGTAATGAAATTTTGGACGAAGAGTTTTTTGAAAACAAAGAAAAAACTGAAAAAGAAGAAGTAAAAGAAACTGATATTTCTTCTGTTCCAAAGCCTCACGAAATTAAAGCATATCTCGATGAGCATATTGTCGGACAAGACGATGCAAAAAAAGTGCTTTCTGTCGCTGTATATAACCACTACAAACGTATTGCCCATAACACAACCGAAAAAGATGCATCTGGTATTGAAATACAAAAAAGTAACATACTTCTTGTAGGTCCGACAGGTTCAGGCAAAACTCTGCTTGCTCAAACACTTGCAAAAATGCTTGATGTACCGTTTGCAGTTGCAGATGCAACTACGTTGACGGAAGCCGGTTATGTGGGTGATGATGTAGAAAATATTCTTTTAAGACTATACCAGAGCGCCGAGTTTGATGCCCAAAAGGCAGAAAGAGGTATTATTTATATTGATGAAATCGATAAAATTGCCCGTAAGTCAGAGAACCCGAGCATTACAAGAGACGTTTCTGGTGAAGGTGTTCAGCAGGCACTTTTAAAGATGATAGAAGGTACAGTTGCTAATGTTCCACCTCAAGGCGGCAGAAAACATCCTCATCAGGAATTTATTCAAATCGATACAAAAAATATCCTGTTTATTGTTGGTGGTGCTTTTGTCGGCTTGGATAAAATTGTTGAAAGAAGAGCTGGCGAAGGAACCTCTTTAGGTTTTGGCGCGAAAGCACCTGCTACTGCTGCTGAAAAAGAAATTGCAGCGCAGAAAATGCTGAAGAAATTGCAGCCTGAGGATTTGCTTAAATTTGGTTTAATACCTGAATTTATAGGTCGTGTTCCTATTTATGCAGTACTTGACCAGCTTGATGAAGCAACTCTCAAAATGATTCTTACAGAGCCAAAAAATGCAATCATCAAACAGTATCAGTGCCTTTTGAAAATGGATAATGTTGATTTAAAATTTGAACCGGAAGCAATTGAGCTTATCGCAAAAGAAGCAATAAAACGCAAAACAGGTGCTCGTGCATTGCGCTCAATTGTGGAAGAACTAATGCTCAACATTATGTACGAAGTTCCTTCACAAGAAAACATTCATGAATTCACCGTTACAGCTGAAATGGTGAAAAAACGTGATAATGTTGCAGAGTTGATAAAACTTCCACAAAAACATAATGATGAACATATTGATTCTGTTGAATCACATGAAGAAATCGCTTAATTTATTTTATTAATATACAAAACCTCTTAATTCATTTATGAATTAAGAGGTTTTTAGTGTTTTTAACAAATTACTGCTTCTAATTGACTTAAAAATCACCCCTGTCCTCCAACGATTTAGCCCAAACTGGGGGTAAACAGTCTTTAATACTTCCGGAAGGAATGGCTTTTACAGAATGTTATCTGAGGAATTTTCTAGTCGTCATTCTGAGGCTTTTTCTATGCGTCATTCTGAGGGAGTGGAACAACCGAAGAATCTATTGTAAATAACGAGATCCTTGCTTGAGTCGTAGGCAAGCCAGCGGCGAGCCGTACGAATCAGGATACTCGCAGAGTACGGGTTTCACCCTCAGGATGACAACTCATTTTATTACTTTTTCCGTCATTCTGAGGGAATGAATATGACCGTACTCTACGAGCACCCTCCCTTGTAAGCCTCATTGTATTCAGCAACAAGAGGAGCTGTAAATTCAGGATGACACAGGAATCTTTTTATTATTTACAGATTTTTACTTTCAGGTGAATATATATTTTTATTTTTTAATTTCTTGTTCTTTTTTTGTAGTTTGAGGTGCACGCTGTGACAGAACCTTTTTGCCGGTTAATCTGGACATAAATCTAAAGAAATCACCCAAAGGACCTTTTCTTGTAACATTTTTATATTCATTTTCAAGAATTTCATCTCTGGTTTGAGGTGTTACAGACATACCGATTGCTTTTCTGTTAACGTATTCACCAACAAGAGTTGATGCGGTATTGACTGTTTGTGCACCGAACAAGCTTGAGTTATAAAGATTTCTGAATGTATTATTAAACAGTGATATAAACATTACGTTGTAGAACTGTCTTGAAGTTTCCTGAACAGCTCTTTCTTTTGCCTTGAGTATTGCGCCCTGTTTGTTTTCACCGTTGGATTTTTGCATAACCATGTTATGGTTGTCTGTCATCAAGAACCAGGCAGTAGCTGCTGTCGATGTATTTTTAGCAAGCGCTGACAAATCAGAGTTTGAAAGGCTAGACATTGTAGCTGTATTAAAGCCTTTGTTAAACTGAAGGTTCATATATTTTGCAAAATCTTCTTTGCTATAATCAATTTTTGCAATACCTTGATGCGGACCAAAGACCGGAGGCAGTTTAATAAACGGTTTTTTACTCATTCTTTTGACTGCAGCTGCTATCATATCACTTTCTTTAGGCCATTGCGGAAGTTTAACATCAGGATTTATCAATTTAGAAATCGGTTTTGCAATATGTTTGTACGGCAATGTAATTGTGCCCCACATAAACTTAAACGGCTCAGTGATAAAGTCGGCAACCTCTTTTATAACAGGAATACTTTTCTTGCCGAGATAGATTGTATCCGCATTCACAGTTTCGTCAATCATTTTTTGATATTTATTAGCAGCTTGCGGATTGATATCTTGTAATGCATTTATTGCATCTTTGAAAAGTTTCAGGTTTTCTGCGCCTTCATCTACCTTGAATCTGTTATCAAAAGTAAACGCATATTCCTTCATATTTTCATTAATAAATTTTTTGGCTTTATTATAATTGGATGTTACGACATTGCCTTTAGCATCAAGTATTATTGCCTTTAATTGCTCGGCTTTATCAACAAGACCGTTTGTCTTCATTGTTGAGATAAGGTCATTTAAATTATGCGAAATCACCCGTTTATTTCTTGCAGAAATAAAGCTCATAGCGTCATTATAATCAGCAATGTTGCCAAATGACGTTTTTAGTTTTGAGTTAGCAAGATGTTTAAAGCTTGTTGCATAATTATCCAATCCGGCCTGTTTTAATACGTCAGCAAAATCTTTGGAAATGGATTGAACTTTATTGGACTTTTGATAGTTTTGGATAACATTTTCAAAATATCCGCCAACGGTTTCATCATATTCTTTAAGTTTATTTATTATTTTGTTGTAGTCTTGTTTTGATATTTTGTAATCAACCCTTGTCAAAGAATTGAATAATTTATCATATTTGTTTGACAACACTTTAAAGTAGTCATTGATTTTAACATTTTTGGCAATCTTTATATTTTTAGCTCGTTTTATACCAAAGCCTAAGATAATTGTGCCAACAAACCATTTTGCCAGTGTAGAGAAGGTAAGAAGCGGTTTTGAGTCATTGACGGCTTTAAGTTTTTCATCCATTGATTTGCCTGTCATATTGACATTACTCATTTGAGCAAGAGGCATATCAGCTACGCCAAAGCCGTGGAATACTTTTGAACCTTTGAAAGTCGGTATGTATGCAGCTGTTTTGTCGTCTGAATTTCCGTCTTTAGGCGGCTGATAGTCAGCAGGAAGCAAACCTTCTTTTTTATTCATTTCAATAGCTTCTTCCTTGCTTATCATGTGGATTTTTTTACCGTTAGACAATCTTGAAAAAGCTTCTGTAATGAGTACACTCAACGCTGTAACTCCGACAAATGTAGCTTTGCTCTTATTAATCCATTTTGACAATGCACCAAGAGTAATCAGCTGCAAATATGCATTGGAAAGTACACGTTTTGTTTCCTGATTAAAACGAAGTTTTCTTTCTTTCTCTGCTTTTTGCGGGTCATCGTCGCACAATCTGGAAAGATTGTATGCATCATTTGCCAGAAAATACGCAGGTATAAAACCTGTAACTATTCTGGTTAAGGCTCTTTCATGAACAGCATTGTAGTTGCCTGATTTTGCATCAAACATTTTTAATGCATTAGACATTAAACCTGCTGAACGTGTTTTATCTGTATCATATTTATATTTTTGAGCCGACTCCATGTACCCGATAAATGAATTTACAATATCAGGATTGTCTATAGAGTTCATTTTTTTCTGTATAAAATTCTGGTGTTTTTCAGCTGTTTGCTCGGCAGCTTTAGCTGTATTTTTATTAAAAAATGATTTTTTGAATGATTTGAATATTCTAAACGGCAAATCTGTAACAGGAGATGCCATTGCATCAAGCAGTTGTTTTGTCCAGTTTTTTTCTTTAATAACAACTGTAGAGTCATTTTCGGCTTTGATGATATGTTTGGCTATTTCTGCCCATTCACTGGTATTTGCTTCCAGTTCAACCGGTGCTTTGCCTATATATTTTTCCAGTAATTTTAAGCTGTCATGAAGATTGTACTTGTGCTCGTTGTACAGGGCAAAAGTCTTTTTAAGCTGTTCTGCAGACAATCCTTTAAAAGAAACGCCTTTAAAGGAAGAATTAACTGACTCTCTCATTAAAGGCGTTTGCTTATTATTATAAATATTCTTTGAAAGCTTATCTTTTGTCACAAATGACTTTTGCTTGTGACTAAGTCGATTGTTCTGTATAATGTTCGGTTTTTGATTTATTATCATTTTTCCTGCCCTTATGTACTTTCGCACAAGAATAAAGGTTTTTCAATCCATTATAAAAATTTTTTAACTTATTTTAATAATGTTGTCGAAACCCGACAATAGCTTAAAGTTGATACAACATTTTTTTTGCTATTGTATATTTTACAATGCAACATATTGTAACATTAAGGGCTATTATAAAATTATCTGTAATTTTGGAATTGCAAAGGTATATCATAAGAATCTTCATTGCCTTTAAGCAATTTGATTACATCTTGCAAATCGTCTTTGCTTTTGCCTGAAACTCTAACCTGATCACCCTGGATAGAAGCTTGAACCTTTATTTTTGAGTTTTTGATGTCTGCAACAATTTTTTTAGCAAGTTCTGTGGAAAGTCCTTTTTTCAGGTTAAAAACCTGGCGTACATTGCCGCCCAGAGCATTTTCAATCGGCTGGGGATCTAAAATTTTTATATTAATATTTCTTTTAACCAGTTTTGTTTGCAAGATATCGAGAATATTTCTCAATTTCATATCATCACCTGTTGTAATAGTGATGCATTTATCAGCTTCCAGCTCTATATCAGAGTTTGTGTTTTTTAAGTCAAATCTCGTTGTCAGTTCTCTTTTTGCCTGATCAACAGCATTCACAAGCTCCTGTTTATCAAATTCGGAAACTACATCAAAACTGCATTCTTTAGCCATAATAACCTCCTGTTTAAAGTATCGGATTTTGTTATTATAACAAATTTTTACAAGTTAGTCTAAAATTCTGACAGTAGACCCAGTGCCGTAGTTTTTGTTTCTTAAATAACTTCTTCTGTTGCTGTAGTACTCATTTCTTATCCCCATGCCGGGATCGAATTGGCTGTATGGATCATAAATCGGAGGTGTATAGCCTGTCATTGTTCCATAGCCGCCATTAAGCATTGAGCCGAACATGTTCTTTAAAAATCCGCCTAAACCTCTGTTTTGATTAGTGTTCCAATACCCGTAAGAAGGCGGGTAATACGCCATTGGTGCAGAAGAACCGTAATACTGCGGATATATTGTCTGTGGTGTTATTGTCTGTGATTGAAGAACTTCCGGATATGAGTTGTAATGTTTTGAAGCTGTTTTTATAGTATCCAAGCGGGCTTTAAGATTTCCGCTTTGCATTGCACCAAGCATCTCTTTTTCCATACGTGTTATGCGCGATTCTGTATCATCGCCTTCGTATGTTCTGCCGAGAACTTTTCTCTCCAGTTTGGAAAGTTCATTACTCGATATATTGTACATTACACCCGAATCCATATTATTTGTAATATTTTCCATTCTTTCTGCCAGAGGAAGATTGTTAAAAGCTTTTTTAAAAAGTTTTCGCTCTATTCTTGCAAGTCTTGTATAAATATTTTGTTTTTCATAGGCTTTTTTAAACAATGCATATTCTATTTGCGTAATTTTAGGATAGTTCTCATTTACACCCGGTGTCTGATACGGATTGTACGGCACCGCGAGAGGGTTTATTCTAAGGGGCTGAAAAGTTTTTACTTTATAAGCATAAGCTGCTGTTTCAGCAGAAAAACAGATTGAAATTGCAGCAAAAAGCATTATTATTTTTTTATACATTATAAACCCCTGTCTAATGATTGATTAACATAAAAAAAATATCTTATTTTATTAAACATCTCATCAGACAGTCAAATATATTGAACAGGCTATGTTGAGTCTTTTAAAATTCTAATTGTTATTTTAAGCTCTTGTTCAAGCAAATCAATTTGTTCCTGCAGGCTTTCTTTACTGTATATTTGTCCTTCACCCTGTGTTGCAAGATATTTTATATAAACAAGAGACTCGCATCTCAAAGTCGCCACCGAACGCACCTGAGCCGAAATGTTTTGTAATTTTGAAAAAGAAATATAATATCTTTCAGGTTTATCAGCATACTTTTGAGCTATATAGTCGGCATGGTCAATTATTGAACTTGCTATAGCATTGAACTTTTGAATACTGCCGTCTGTTTGTATGCATTTTTGAAGTTTTTCCAAAAGAGGAATTACATCATTTAAATCATTGATGTAGGGAGAGGATTTATCTTTCTTTAAGATAATATCAATATAAGCCGGATTCTCTCTCGGAACGTTCTTAAATTGCGGCGGGTGATCAATTTCATCAATTGTTTTATAAAAAGGCTGGGTTTCCTGAACAGAGGATCTTTTATACTCAAACTGCATATTAATATCGGGCAGGCTGCCTTTGTAGCCAGAACCGCTGCAAACAAAAATACTAAGCGCCAATATTAAAAGTTTTGTATAATTACTTTTCATAATTTTATTATAACTAAATTTTATCCGGTGTCATATTTTGACTTAAACATGTTTCCAACATATCATATTTTTATGAATTTATTTGATGCAATGGAAAATGCAAATAAACAGATACCTCTGGCAGAACTTTTGCGTCCGAAGACGCTGGATGAATATCTGGGGCAGAATCAAATTGTTGGTGATAACGCAGCTTTTATAAACCTGCTGCGTTCCGGCAGGCTTTTTTCCTGCATTTTTTGGGGTCCTCCGGGATGCGGAAAAACTACACTTGCAAGACTTATTGCAACCAATACAAACAGCGAATTTATAGAAATAAGCGCTGTTAATTCAGGAATTAAGGATATTAAGGATTGTGTTGAAAAAGCCAAAGAAAATTTACGCTACAACAAAAAGACAATACTTTTTATTGATGAAATTCACAGATACAGTAAAACCCAGCAGGATGCGCTGCTCCCGTACTTGGAAAACGGCACTTTTTACCTGATTGGTTCTACTACGGAAAACCCGTCTTTTCAGGTTGTACCTGCATTAATATCCCGTGTACAGGTACTTATGCTAAAGCCGCTTGATGAAGAGAACATGTATTCTATAGTACAAAAAGGTTTTACTTATCTTTCAGACAAACACGGACCAATAACTTTAAAGCAGCAGGTTATTGATTTTATCGTTAAATACTCCGGCGGTGACGCAAGATTGGCTCTAAACCTCGTTGAAAATTCATATTTTGCGGCTGATTACAAAGATAACCAGAGAAGCCTTTCTATAGAAATATTGGAAAGTCTTGCTCAGGAGAAAACTATCAAATATTCTAGACAAGAGCATTATGACATGGCATCTGCTTTTCAAAAAAGTATGAGAGGCTCTGATAAAGATGCTGCGATATACTGGATGGCTAAAATGATTGCAGGCGGGGAAGACCCAAGATTTATCGCAAGAAGAATGATTGTTTGCGCTGCTGAAGATGTAGGGCTTGCTGACCCGAATGCATTTAATATTGCAACAAATGCATACAAAGCTGTTGAGCTGCTTGGTATGCCGGAAGGTCGTATCCCTCTTGCACTTGCAGTTGCTTATATTTGTGATGCACCGAAGTCTAACAAAGCTATTTGCGCTATTGACTCGGCACTGTCGGATATTATGAGCGGTGTGGATTATCCTCCTCCAATGCATTTAAGAGACGCGCACTACAAAGATGCAAACAAATACGGATTCGGCAAAGGTTATGTTTATACACATGACAATCCTGATTACAAGCAGCAGTTTATGCCTGATGAGCTTGTTGGTAAAAAGTATTTTAAATAAGTAAAAAGCCAAATTCATTTTTTTTGAATTTGGCTTTATTTTTGGTGTATTTGTGATTATCAAAATTATTATGCAAACTTCGGTGCAGCATTGTCGATTGCTTTTTCTTCTGCTTTTTCGACGCTTTCCAGTTCTTTCTGTGCTGCCTGCAGCTGCGTTTCCAGAGATTTTCTTTCCAGTTCTATCTGGTTTTCCATCTCTTTTATCTGCCTCATCTTGCTTTCGTTTATAGCATTGAGCGATTGATTCATCATATTTAAACCAATTCCCATCGGGGTACTCATAAAGTTTGCACCACCGTTTAAAAGACTTCCCATTGATGCCAGTGCATTTTGTACAGCTGCGTTGTTCATATCTCCGCCGCTTTCCTGCAGAGATTTCATCATACTTGCACTCAGTGCTTGCTGCTGCATTGTAAAGCCCATCTGGAACGCATTACCAATATTAGAAAAGAGGTTCCGCGTATTTGCTAATGCGCGTTCCAACCGTCCGGCGTTGTCGGCCAAGGTTTGTTGTTGTTGGCTCAACTGCATTATCCTCATTTGTAGTTGGTTAACGCGGTTGGTCAACATCAATTTTCTTGCTGTGAAAATTGCATAACCCATTGTTGGTTTTCCTCTCGTGTTTAGTAATTAATTCCTCGTATCTAAATAAAAACATTTTCTTTTCAATAATTGCCTATTCTTTTTATTTTTTGTAAACATTTCTTAACATTTGCATATAATAAAATGTTGTTTAATTCCCGCAATTACGTACTGCAGGTATGTCTTCGGGGGTAATCGTCCAAACTTTAATGTTGTATTTTTTTGTAATAATTTTAAGACGCATAAGGTATTTTAAATCTTTTCGATAATCCTCTATAATTAAAACAATACCCGGTTTTTTACCGGTGCAAAAAGCATAGTACAATGCTTGCCCGACTGATTCAGCCCATTTATTGGCAAAATCAAATTCAATTGCATAATCTTCTGTAATGCAATCGACCCTTGTTTTATCATAAAGACTGACTTCTGTTTGCCCGTTATTTATTTTACACCAGTAGCTCTGGTATATTTTTTCGGGATAGCAGTGAGCACAGGCAGGAGCAATGGTTATAAGGGATAATAGTGAAACAAGAAAAGCTTTGTAGGTCATCTAAAAAACTAATTGCAGCTGCATGACGGACTAAATGTTCCGTCACAGCATACCGCACGTCCGCCGCTGCAACCGCAGACACCGCCATGATGGGAACAGCATCCGCTTCGCTGCGCTAAATGTGATGATAAGGCAAACCCTGCACCTGCAGTACATATTAACAGCAGTAAAATAATAAAAATTTTTTTCATAATATCCCTCTATTTCTAATAGAGAATTATATATTTATAAATATATAAGCATATTACGCATATGTAAAATAATATATACGTACGATAAGTAATTATATGAATAATGTTAAAATTAACCTGTTTTACAGTTATTACTTGTATAGTTAGGAGTTTAAAATGCACACAGAAGAACAAAAACAAAAAATATTAATCACATTCTTATTATGGTTTTTCTTAGGCGGTTTTGGCGCACACAGGTTTTATCTCGGGTGGAAGAAGAGCGCTTGTGTTCTGTTAGGATTGACAATTCTCGCTCTATTAACAATGGTTGTTCTAATTGGCTTTATATTCTATTTTGTTGTACTAGTTTGGTGGATTGTTGATCTTGTGTTAATGTTACAGAAGAAGCTTAAATTCGCTGACGGAACAGAGCTTTTATAGTATTAAAATATAAATAAAGAAAGAAAAGTTTGAACAGCAAACTTCTCTTTTTTTATTCTTTACTTATTGGAATAAATTCTTATAAATAATTATATGAAATCAAAAAATAAAAATGTTAGCGTGAATATACAGTTTGTTGAAAATCAGTACGATGAAAAAGAAAGTACTGCTGAGTATCAACAGCTTTTTAGTATATTGTCAATGATAGGAAAAAATACTGCTACACAATATATTTTTGAAAAGTCATTGTATCAATAAGATGGCATCTTAAAAAATATTGAGGGTATGTATATTAATTTATATGTAATAGTAAGGAGTGCAACGAGAACTCCGTCGGGAGTGAGATGCCTCTCAACAAAAAAAAGACTACATAAAGTAGTCTTTTTTAAATGGTGGGCGTTGAGAGGCTCGAACTCCCGACATCTTCCTTGTAAGGGAAGCGCTCTACCAACTGAGCTAAACGCCCGCACCATATATTCTGTTTTCATCGCGCTTCCCGAGGGAAGCTTTATTTAAAATCGTGAGGTGAACCTCACTTAGCAACTGAGCTAAACGCCCGCAGTTTTTTGCCAGCGCTTCCAGGGGAAGCTTTATCTGACAGGGCAACTGGCTAAACGCCCACACCATATATTCTGTTTTTATTCTGTTTTCATCGCGCTTCCCGAGGGAAGCTTTATTTAAAATCGTGAGGTAAACCTCACTTAGCAACTGGCTAAACGCCCGCACCATATATTCTGTTTTCACAACGCTTCCATCGGGAAGTCTGACGGGTCACCAGCTTTATCAAACCTTATGCCCCTCACGCTGTATAATCAATTATACATGCGCAATTTTTGATTTCAAGTATTTTTTTATTTTTTTACGAAAATTTTCAAAATTTTATCCAAAAAGCCTTCATCTTCCACCATTTCACCGGTAGAAAGAAGATCGAGTTTTCTTTTTACTTCTTCTTTTTCATCTGAACTCGGCGCAAATTTCAGATATTTTTGATAAAAATCTATAGCATCATCAATTCTTCTGTTGCTTTCAGCATGTTTGGCGAGTTTTAGAAATGTCGAATAATCCTTAGTGTTAATTTCTGCCAGAGCTTGCAAGTATTCAATAACCTTGTCTTCGTAGCCTTGCTCTTCGTAAAATTTCACGAGCCTTTTGAGCGTTGCAACATCATCCTTTTCGATTGCAACAAGTTTTTCACAAAATTCAGCGCAGGCATAATTATCATTTAAGACAGAATAAAGGTTTATCAACTCTTTTATAATATCTGTATTTTTAGGCATCATGTTATATGCTTTTAAATATTCGTCAAGAGCAAGGTCATACTGGTTTTTCTTGATATAATACTTACCCCAGTTAAAGTGCGCCTCAAAATCATTGTCGCTTTTTTCATAAACAAGCGCTCTCATCTGGCTGGCAAGAGGGCTGTCAGGATTTTGCTGTTCTAGCGCATCTATCCATTTCAATGCATCATCGCTGTTATTTACATTGTAATAATACTCTGCCATCAATGCTTTGTAGCTTATATCCTGCTTATCTTTGTTGGTTAAGTTTTCCAGCAAAGCCCATGCCTGTTCATTTTTTTCCTGCATAAGCAAAGCTTTGATTTTGTTTAAAACATTAACTGCATATTCTTCTGCTTTTGCATAATCTCCTTTTGCAAGATATATTTTTGACAAAAACTCTTTTATTGTAATACTGTCCGGATAATCCTTCATTGCCTGCTGCAAGAGATGTAATGCAGAATCTTTATCTTCCGTATAATAAAGATTTGCCAGCGAAATATACACAGCCTCATTTTTATCATGGTCAAGAATTTTTAAATACTCATCGATAGCCTGTGTGGGTTTGTTAATTATTTCATAAGTTTTAGCAAGCAGATATCTTGCATTGAGTATGTCTTGTTCATCACTTGTGTTAGATATAGCTTTTTTATAGTCGTCTATTGCTTGAGGCAGCCTGTGCTCAACAACTTTAAGCTTAGCTCTGGTCATATAGTATTCATAATTATTCTTTTGATAATATAAATCAAGCAGCTGATTATAAGATAGGGGATCTTCTGGCTTTAGCTGCATGTATAAATTCCAATAATTAATTGCCTCATCATCAAAATCGAGCATTTGTGCTGCAGTAGCCAGCTTTTGAATTACTTCTGTATCATTTTTATCAATATTATGAGCATATTTATAGCATTCATATGCCTGTTCAATTTTATCTTCATCCTCAAACTGTTGTGCTTTTATAAGTGCTTCTGCAATCGTTCTGTTGCTCATATCAATTCATCCCTTATCTGATAATATTCTTTGATTATACATAAGACAATAATACATAACAAGCACAACAGGGTAATTTATAAATAAAGTACAGCGATAATTGAAAATAAAAAATTCAGGTAAAAATTTCTTATAACATTAATATGTAAATAATTATTAAATTAATACCTAAATTTCTAAAGTTTTTCCATAACCTGTCGATATTTGATATGTGGTTTTATGTTGAATTTTGTTTTAACAAAAACTACCACACGATACGGTAGGCATATTAAGAACTGAAAGCTGAGATTGTTATGAATAACAAAGATTTTAAAAACCTTCAAAATAGCTTATATAGTAATATTTTACCCCCCCCCCGAAACTCTGTAATTCAATAGCATCAAGGGTTTTAGGAGGTTTTTGTTTTGATTTAAATACAAACCGCAGCGATGAAAGCTGCAGAATGACGAATTTTCTAAACAAAGGGACTAAACTGGCGAAAACAGCCGCCTTGACCCTTGCACTGTCTTTCTAGCCGCCTTGACCCTTGCACTGTCTTTCTTCATCGCAGCACCGGCAATGGCAGCAGATACACCGCCTGTACCAACCTTGGACAACCTCCACAATCAGGGGGTAACTATGCCAGACACTGACCCGCCGCAGGTGTACCCCGAGTCTGCTTATACCCTTACAGAAATCAAAGACGCAGACCCTGAAAATCTCCCCCAAAACGCAATAACCCTTTATGACAAAAACGATAATGGAACAGTCACACCAAAATACTACCTTGTTAACCTCAAAGACTCTGTAACAAACATAGGACAAGGCGATACAATAAAATACTTTGAATGGTCACAAAACACAGAAGGCAAACTTGAACTGAAAGAAGTATCAGCACCTACCGAAGGTAAATCTACAATTACCGTAAAATACGACACATCTAACCTTCAAAACAGATACCCAAACTCTTCTGACAATTCATCAAAGAATATTTCTGGTACATTTTTAAATAAATATACAAACGGTTCATCAAGCGATCAAAAAGGC
>CASFCQ010000035.1 GCA_949293185.1 uncultured bacterium | reverse complement strand
CAGACATAATTCACACCCTGAAATTTTTTCTTCCACATTCCACATATTCATTATAAACCATGTAAGACAATTTTTTTGCTAGTTATTTGGAGGATTTTTTTTAATTCTCACAACCAATGCATCATCCTGAGGTGTGAGCAACGCGAACGAACTCAGGAGCTGTAAAATAACATAGTTTTAAACAAGTTTAGCATAGCAGGTATGTTATTTTTGCGCTTTTATTCCTAAATTAATCCAACCGTGGTCATATCCCCTGCATTGAGAATTATCCATTTTTTCGATATTTTTAAAACCTGCTTTTTGTAATATCTGCATAAGATAATTTGGTGTAAAGAGCCCTTTATGCCAACTGGGGTAAGTAGGATTATCTCCATAAAATAAGCGTCCGTTAACCCATAAATAAGGATTATCATCAGGATTTCTTCTTTTCCAGCCATCAGGGGTTGTTTTTAAAGTGCCATTTTCAGCTAAAATTAGCTGTTGCGCAATTTTTAAGCCATCTGGAATCCATAACTCTAATATTCCATTTGGTTTTAAAATTCTGTAAATTTCATTTATTACAGGTTCAACATTATACCAAGCAATATGCTCAAGAAAATGGCTTGTATATATAATGTCAAAAGAATCACTTGCTAATGGTATTTTTTTAGACAAATCAGCAATATAATCAGCTGAAGATGTTTTTACAATATTTATCCCCTCAAAATCTTTTATCCTTGTTTCGCCAGGTCCTATTTCCAAATATCTGACAGGTTTCTTTTCATTGCGTTTGAGCACAAACGGTTGGATAAAATATTTATATAAAAAGGTCTTTATTTTTATAATTATTGTTATTTTTCGATTTATTAGATTAATGTCTTTATGTTTTTTCTTATGCGAAAAACGTATTTTAAATATCTTTATTTCAAATCTTTCTTTGTTATTTTTTACAGATATCAGACTCATTTATCCTCCGAAAATTTCATCAGTTTCTACACAAATGCAAGGCTTTTTGCTTAAATTTGTTATTTTTATTGCCTGTGTGTGATTAGATTCTATAAAACATGTGCAATCTTTTAATTTTTTGTAAATATCAGCTTTAAAATCCGCGTGACAGTTCCTTTTTCTTCTCTCCTGCGCTGACGGCAGATTTAGCATATATAAATTTTTATATTTTACATTATGCTTTTTTAACCATTCTTCTGTTTGCGGTCGGTATTTTTCAAGACGGGATGTTACTATTGAATGTATTGTGTAAGTTGGAATATATAAAGGTCTTGCATTTAGGATAAAGTCTATATATTTCTCCCCGTCGTCATTTTGTTCTTCTGTCGGGTCAACACATAATACGCCATCCATATCAAAACACCAATGTTTTGATAACCCATGGTTAAGATAATTCCATTGAAAAATTCTTGGCTGTTCTACAATTTCAAAATAGTAATCAACAAGATTTTTTGAACTGTTTGTTGCAAAAATACAACAATATTTAATATCGTATTTTGATGTATCAATGTTTTTAAGCTGTTCTTTTGCTTTTTTGAGTGCACTTCCTGTGTTGATTGAATCATCGACAATTAGAATTTTCTTTTTATTATTGGAGCTTTCTTGTATTGGGCGTTCACCTTTTTGCGGAATCAGATTGTTTATAAATTCATTTAAAGAACATACATTTTTATTCAAAAACAAAGCAATAGTATAAGCAGGTATAATACCGGAGCGAGGTATCCCTATAATAAGATCAAAATCAGAAGGAAGTTTTTGCATATTTTTTCTGATTAATCCGCTAAGATCTGCAAAAGTTTTAAAATTTATTTTATATTTTTGCTTTTCTTGTTGTATAAGTTTTTTATTTTTAAATTTTAACTTTAAGTCTAAAATAGTTATCACTTTGTGCATATTTTCATTTTTTACAGAAAAGATACTTTGTAGAAATTCTTCTTTTGCTCGTTTTTTCTTAATTATCAACATAGCATCTTGTAATGATTCTGTATTGGTAATTCTTGAATAATTATTATTTTCAGAATATTTTAATAATACTTTTTCTATGAATACAGGTTTTTCTTTTCTTGTGTATCTGAGTATTAAATCCCAATCAACCAATCTTCTTAAATTTGTGTCAAATTTTCCGTATTTTTGAATTAATGATTTATTGTGTACAAAAACACCAAGATCAATAAAATTTGCCTCTTGCAAATTTTCATAATTAAAGGGCTGACCTATTACCTGACCGTCTGTTCTTTGCAATTGACTATAAAAAATTTTATTTTTAGGATTTTCGATTATTGATTTTTTGAATGTTTCCAAAAAATCAGGCAGCATTTCATTATCGCTGTCAAGATAGCCAATCCAGCTATTATGAGCTAATTTTAAACCTATGTTTCTTGCCTTGCAAACTCCCTTATTTTGTTTCAATTTTTTATATATTATCTTTTTGTTATGCAATTTATCTAAATATTTTTCTTTTATCAATTTTTCGGTATCATCAGTTGAACCGTCATCAACAATAATTAGCTCAAAATCTTGATATGTCTGATTTAACAATGAGTCTATGGCATTTTGAATACAAAAAGCTCTGTTATATGTTGCCATTATTATTGAAAATTTAACATTTTTACTATACATTTTTACCTCTACATCAAACTCTTTTTTATAAAAATTTCTGCATTTTCTGGACTCAAATGTAAATAACAAGGATTTTCATCTCCATTTATAGGCGGATAAAAAGAATTTAGTTCGAATCCTTTTGAAGATATTAATTTGCTTAACCCCATTTCATAATTAAAAATTATGTCCTCTTTTATTTTTTCTTGTTTTATATTGGTAACAAACCTGTCAAACCAATCTTTGTTGAAAATATTTTTAGAAAATGAAACGAAATAACTTTGAATATGTGGTGCATATCCCCAATCATATTCGACTTGGTTTTTATGTTTTTTGATATATCCATAAGAATTTTGTGTGATTCCGTAAAAATCTTTTTGTTTTAATTCATTAAAAACTGCTTCTAAACTGTTTCCGACAAATACAACACTATCATTGATAAATAATAAATTGTTTGTATTGTTCAAGATTCCGTAGTTTTTTAACAGAAGATAACCTCTTTTGTATGAGCCAAAATCATATTCATTATGTTTTTTGAAAATTATTGCATCAACAAGATTTTTAACCTTTTCTGTTTCTTCTGATATAATAGGATGATCTGCTGATAAAACGATGTACCCTGTATATTTGCGCAATTCCGTAAGATATTTAATCAAATTGTCATCTAAAATTGCATTATTATTATGCATTGCAAATACGGCTGCCATTTTGTTGCTTTTTATCATTGAATTAAATACTTTAGTGATTTCTTGAGCATGTTTTGGGTATTTGGGTTTATGTTTGGACACAAGTCTGTACTTATAACCAAGAATAGTAATAATCTTGTATGATTTTGTTTTTGCATTTTTTATTGAAAAAATCTTTTGTAAAAAATCTTTAAAATAATCTAGCAGTTCTTTTTTTATATCCCTTACTCCATAAATATAGTATCCTTGCATTTCAATTATTGTTCCCAATAATCGCTCCAGAGCGTGAACAGGTGTACCTGTCATATTTGTTTCTGGATTATTAACATAAAAGTAATTTTCATCAAAATCCGAATTTTTAAATAATTCAAATAATGGAGCTTTGCATAAAAACATAGTTCCAGCTATAAAATTTCCTTTTGTGTTTGGTAAATTTAATTTGCTGCACACTTCATCATATATAAGTATATCTTTAGGATGATGATTTTGAGATAATGACATTTTGCTATAGTTTGTACCAATCATGCCGATATTGTTATGTTTTGAAAAAATTTTCAAACAATTAAAAAATTGAGTTTTTGAGCTTAACAGAGCGTTAACAAGTGTATCTCTCCAGCCGAATTTTCTTTGCCATTTTGCGCAATTACTTTTATAGGCTTTTGTATGAAGTTTGAGAATATAATCATATTTTTTTAAATCCACCATTTTTAAAACTTGGATAAATGGCATAATATCAAATCCGTGATTAGGTACTTTGATAAATATCGTATCCGGTTTAAGATTTAAAATTTTGTTTTTAGATTCCTCATTTTCTTCTATATAAGTAACATACAAATCCCATATACAATGATTTATGTTGTTTAATTTTTTAATCCAAAAATCAATTTGTTCATGATAATACAAATGAAAATGTACAAGAACTTTTGGCTTTGGGGTGATTTTTATATGGTATTTAATGCCAAGAATAGTAATTATTTTATGTATTCTGTCATCTGAGTTACGTATAGAAAAAATTTTTTCTGCAAAACTAATTTTCTTTTTGTATAAACCGTGCTTTTTAAAATTTTTGTCAATTTGGGCATAATTATATAAATCTGAATCTTTTATTTTTTTAAATGCTGGATCATTAGAGGACAGTGATGATAAATGTTTTATATTACCTCCAATAATTTCATAATTTCTTTTTTGGGCATCATTGTTCTTTTTCATTAAATAATTATCACCGCACCAGATTTTTAAATTTTCAGGAATGCTATAATAATTTTCTTTTCTGCCAAATATTGCAGACCCCCAATACCTGCTGTATAAAAGATATTCACAGGGTCGAAACTTAAGAGTTTTATTCTGAGGGTATGTATTAAAGTCTTCCAGAGGTGTATTATGGACAATTGAAGAATCTAAACCTACCAACCCTATATTTTCATTGTTTTTTATAAATTCATATACCTGAGAACAAAAATTTTGCGGTAGTATAATATCATCATTTAATATTCCGAAGTAATTGTTTTGTATGTTGTTTATTCCAAGATTCCACGCTGCGTTTACATATAAATTTTCATCAGGTATGATAACTTTTACTTTTGTAGAATCAAAATCATAGCCCTTTAAGGAATTATCAATAATAATAATTTCACCAATAGTTTTATCTTCAACCAATTCTTTAACAAGTTTATATAATATATCGGTATTTTTTTGTATAGTTGGTATAACTATTGATAACATTTATTTTTCTCTCCTTGCAATAGAATTTTTTCTTTTAAAGATTAATTTTTTCCCCATTACCACATAAATTTTTTCTTTTTGTGTTGTGCGTATATCAAAAAGGTTGAAAAAATTTCTGTTTTTATATTTGAAAAGCAAATGTTTTAACTTTTGGTATGTAGATATTTTTAATAATTCAAATGGACTAAATTTCTGTTTTATATACTCTAAAAAATTTGTAATGTCATAAACATACTTTTCTCTATATTTTTCATTTTCGAGATTTTTCCAGTAAAATATACTTCCACCTAAAAAATGTGTAGTGGAATCTAGCTTAATAACATTTTTTTGATTTTGAAATTCTTTTGTATTGCAAAGATATTTATATGCTATTAAGTCATTTGATATGTTGTTTTGTGTTTTTGCAGTTAATGAATTAGGGCGTTTATAATTATAGAAATATAATGCTTCAGGTATATATGTATATTTTGGATTTGCATAAAAAGATAACAAACAAAAAATTACATCTTCTGCCTGTTTTATTTCTGTTGGAAATTTAATATTATTTTTTGATAAAAAAGTTTTTTTAAAAGCTTTGTCCCAAATATATACTTGTAGACGAATAATGTATTCTGTTGACACTTTTTTTTGATGCAATAAATAATTAAGTTTATTACAATTACAATTTCGAGCCACAACATCAATATTATTGATTTTGTTATGTCCCCATATTATAATATCGGGATTTTCATTTTTTATTTTTTCAAATACTTTAGCACATAAAGATAAACAATAAGTATCATCAGGATCAAGAAACATTATGTATTCCCCACTTGCTGCTTCCACTCCAGTATTGCGCGCAGCTGAAACTCCCTGATTCTGCTGATCTATTATCTTTATTCTATAATCTTTTTGTGCGTAATTTTTTAAAATATCTAATGAATGATCAGTTGAACCATCATTGATACAAATAATTTCTATGTCAGAAAATGTTTGATTTATTACACTTTCTATCGCGGTATCAAGATAATTTTCCACATTATAAACAGGCATGATAACAGAGATTTTAGGCATACTTTTCTCCGTTTCCTTTGACAATTGCCTTTAGCAAGTTATACGCAAGGGTCAGCTCTTCTGTGTTCATATTTTTTATAATCTGCAAAATCTTTGCTTCGCCCTCACGCGGGGCATATTTTTGCAGTGTTTTTAGTTCTTCGATATCAAAATCAAGAACTTTTGATATGTTTAAATATGTTGAAAGCTTAGGGATATACGTTCCGTCCTCGAGTTTGCCTATGTGGCGGGTGCTTAGCCCGACAAGCTTTGCCAGCTGTGCCTGTGTAAGCCCTTTTTGCCTTCGATAATCTTTTATTAAAACTCCCAGTGATTTGCTCAAGTTTTTTTCCGAAATCATTAAAAAATTTCCTGTCCGTTACAACTACGTAATAAAGTCGTAGTTTTCATGAAAAGTATATATTAAACAAAATAAACTTAATATATATTACGTACTTTTTTACAAAACTATATATTGTTTACGCTTATACATTATGGACAACTGTTCTAACATAATTTAAAAGGTTATGTTATGAATAACAAGCAACTACTGGGCAAACGGATTAAAGAATTAAGAAAGGCAGCTAACCTTACGCAGGAAAAGTTAGCGGAACTTATCGATATCGAAACGGGTTCGCTAAGCGGTATTGAGAGCGGACGCCATTTTCCCTCATTACCGACTTTAGAAAAAATTGCGCTCAATCTTAATGTGGAATTAAAGGCTCTTTTTGAGTTTAAGCATCTTGTGTCTGTTGAGGAAATGAAAGCTTCTATTATAAAAAATATTGATAAAATTGATAAAGAGCAGATTGTTTTTATTTACAGGTTTGTTGAAAATTTTAAATAATTTGGTTGTTGTATGTGCACTACAAGAATGTTTTTTATCTTGCATAAATATCTTCTTTTTTAACTGCAAGGTCGGCGGGTTCGTAATTTTTCAGATACTCTATTGCTTCTTGCGGGGTGTCGGCAATAAAGTATAAATTTTTTGCCTTTTGGTTTGCAAATTTTTGATTAATAATTTCTTCAAAAAAATCCAAAAGTTTGTCGTAAAAACCGTTTGTGTTAAGTATAACAATTGCCTTTTGATTATACCCCAGCTGTTTTTGCACAATCATCTCGCTTAGTTCTTCAAGCGTACCGAATCCGCCCGGCAGTGCTATCAATGCATCGGAAAGTTCGTCCATTTTTGCTTTTCTGCTTCTCATGCATGGTGTAAGATAGAATTCATCGCAATAATCTGAAAACACATCCATATCATGAAGTTTTTGCGGCATTACGCCGGTAATGCGCCTGCCGTTTTCCTTGACATTTTGCGCACAAGCCCACATTAAACCAAGACAGCTTCCGCCATATACCATATTCATATCGGCTTTAGCGAGCAGTTTGCCGAGTTCCTTAGCTGCTTCGTAGTATGTTTCGTCTAAATAATTGCACGAGGATGCAAACACGCATACTGAGTTTATCATCTTTAAAACCTTTCAAAAAATACTGGTGATTAACCTCATCATAGCATATAATTGTCTTATGCCCGAAAAAATCAAGACAAATATTTATTATATTACGATTGTTCTGCTGCTTGCGGCAGGCATAGTGTTGAGGATTTTATTTTATGCATACGCACGCCCTTTTTGGAATGACGAGTCTGCGCTCGCAATAAATCTTGCCGGCAAAAGTTTTTTGGAACTTTTTATGCCTCTTGTACATGAACAGGTTACACCGCCTTTGTATGCAGTTTTGTGTAAATTTTGCGGTTTGTTTATTGAAAAAGCAGAATACGCATACAGGCTGCCGGCGCTCGTTTGCGGCATTGCGGCATTGTCGCTGTTTTGGGCTTTAGCCGAAAAAACATTAAACAATAAAATCGGTAAAATTTTTGCTTTAGCTCTTTTTGCACTAAATTATCAGCTTATATACTATTCTCAGGAGTTAAAACAGTATTCCTGCGATGTTATGCTGTTTTTGGCGATTTTACTTTCATATTTTTATATTGACAAAAAAATTTTCGACAGAAAATTGTTTGTGCTTATCGGTTTGTTTTATGCGGTTTCAATGTGGCTTTCATATACATCATTGTTTGCAATGTTTGTTGTATTTATTTTGTGCTGTATAAAAAAGCCGAAAGCTCTTACAATTTTTGCAATACCTGCATTATCATTCGGGGCTTTAGTGCTTTTTGTAAAAAACTATACAACTGATGCAGTATTGCACAATTTTTGGGATAACGGCTTTATTGCACCGGATTTTTCCAACTTTCCGCTGCTTATATTTAATAACATTGTGTTTTATTTTCCTGATTTCAGCTGGAAAATTTTTGTTGTTTTGTTGTTTATTGCAGGGGTGGCTTATTTATTAAAATATATAAAATATAGCGAAAATATTATTCTGTTTACACCTGTCATTCTTGCTGTTTTGCTTTCTTATATGCATATTTATCCGCTGTATATAAGGACTGCGCTGTATCTTCTGCCGGTTGTGTTTTTGATTATGGCAAAGACTTTTGAACCGCGATTTTTCTATAAAAAAGAAGGCAGGATTTTAGCAGGCATTTTGATATTATTTTTTGCCGTATACACTTTTAAGACCGATTTTATACAGATTCTGCAGAAAAAATATTACAGAGAAACTACTCCTCAGCTTTTGGAAGTGTATAAAAAAGAATCCAAAGATGGTGATATTCTTGTTGTACCCCATCTTAGCGCAATAAATTACGAGTATTATGCAAAAAAAGCTATGCTGCCTGCTGGGAATGTAATTATCATAAATTCAGAGCTTTACGAATACGACAAGGTAAAAAATGTTTATGACACACTGCCTTCCGGTTCTTATTATGTTTTATTTACGCATTCCGGTGATAAGGGGCTTGAGCTTGAGAGTCTTAAAAAATATGCAATGACTCAAAAAAATCCTAAAATTTTGTCGGATGAGTTTGACAACTCATTGATGAGGTTTGAAAAATAACTTGCCTATTGCAATAAAACAAGTATAGAATAATATAAGCAGGAACGCAGGCAATTTGTTTTAAATATGAGATTTTTAAAAAAACTTTTCAAAAAAACCGTACCCAAAGTTGTAACAGGCATAATCGTGCTGTTATTTCTTTTGTCGGGTTTTGTTTTTTGGGGCTGGTACGTAAAACAAGTAAACAAATGCCGCGGAATTTACTACGTGCATCAGGGCGACAAGGCGTATAAAGCCCACAAACTGGAAAAAGCAATAAGATTGTATAAAAAGGGACTTGAACTGTATCCTGAGCACTCACAGGCACGCTGCAATCTTGGAAATATTTACGTAAAATACGAGGACTATTTTTCTGCTGCCGAGCAGTACGAAACAGCACTGAAATATGACCCTAAATTTATGGTATGCCGCATTAACCTCGGTATTATTTCGGCAGAAAAGCTGGCTGACTTTGATAAAGCAATAAGAGAATACCAGATTGCCTATGATACAAAGCGTGTTACATTCCATGTTCCGTTGATTTTTGACAGTGTAAAAAGCACAAGGGAAAACAGAACAATAGCTTTGTATAATATGGGTGTTGCTTATAGAGGCAAGTCCATATTAACAGGTGAAAAAACACACGCCGCAAATGACTATCTTGAAAAGGCTGCGCAATGCTATAAAAAAGCACTAAAACGAAAAAAAGACAGCTATAATATTCTTTATAATTACGCTTTAACAAATCATCTTCTTGGAAATTACAAAGAAGCAGGACTCAGTTATTGCAAAGCTATTGAAACCGAACCGCTTGCGTTTGATGCTCATTACAATCTGGCATTGCTTTTAAGAAAACTGAAAAGACCTAAAGAAGCACAAGAAGAACTTGAAAAAGCATTGCTGATTGTAAACACCGAACAAAATCCCCATATAGCCAGATATATTTTTGATGTTTACGCAGAATCCGTTGAAAAATCTACAGCACAGAGGGAATATCAAAAAACTCAAAGGGCTATTGCTCCTGAGAGTCAGGTTAAAGAAGGGATGAGAACGCCGCATATAGTTTCTGATGAGATTGAAAACGAAGATGATCCTCTGGGGATTACACACATTACCTATGTTAACGGAAAAGTCGTGACAGACTCGGAAGAAGCGGATAAATACATGAAAAAGACTTTTAGCAAATGTACATCTAAAAAACTTTTTGAAGATTTTGAAGAAGAGGACCTGTTATACAATGGCAGATATGACAAGAGCTTCTAAAAACGATTTTGAAGAATTGCAGTTTTTAAGAGAAATTGCGCTTACTCTATCCTGCAGTGAAGATTCTCAGGTGCTTTTGAACAATCTTAAAACAATTTTTGAGAATTATTTTAGTGTCAAAAGTTTTCAGATTTTTATAAAAGATGAATCATCAAATGTTCTCAGAGATTTTGTTAAAGACTGGATAACCGTTGAAAAAAACCAGCAGCAAGAGTTTGTGGAAAATATATTCCAGCGGCTAAAAAATGTTAGAGATAATGGCTTTATACTTAACAATAAACTCTTTAAATATACAGATAAAAATGAGCACTTGTATCATAATAATATGAATCAGGAACAAAACCTGCTGTATTTTCCTGTGTTTAACGAAAAAAATACAATAGGGGTTATAGAAATTAATTTTGGCAGTATTGAAAAAAATATTGTCACACAGCGTTTTTTAACAGTATTAAGAATAGCTGCAGCTCAAATAAATACTGCTATAGTAAATAAAATACTAAACAGAAAACTCTGCATTCAAATTAAGTTTCAAAAGGTAATGAAAAGCATAGCCAAACTCATTGAAAACCAGTTTGAATTGAATTATATCCTCCCTATTATCGGTGAATTGATAGACGGATTTGTGTCAGAACACTTAATATACATTTTTGTAAAAGATGAAAATCATAAATATAAACTCTTTTGGCCGCTTGCCTGTCAGGATTCTTCGGTTTTATCGTTATTACCTAAAATTACCGGTAAAAAAACATGTGTAATATCAAAAGACGGAAAAACAGGGCTGTTTGCACTAAAGAATGATGATAAGATTACCGGTATTATTGCTGCGAGCAGTAATATTGATAAACTCTCAAAGACGGATATCGATTATCTTGCACAGTTGAGTCTTCAGGCATCTGTTACTACACAAAGAGCCAATTCTTATGCACAGGTGTTAAAATATGCAACTCTCGACGCATTGACTGGTCTAAACAACAGACGCCAGTTTGAAGTGCGTCTTAAACAGGAAGTTGCCAATGCAATAAGAAATAAAAAACCTCTGTGTTGTATAATGCTCGATATTGACTATTTTAAACATGTGAATGATACCTGGGGGCATTCTGCCGGAGATTGTGTTTTAAAAAGCGTTGCAAAAATTGTTTCTCAGGAACTGCGTGAATACGATATTGCTTCGCGTTACGGCGGGGAAGAATTTTGTATTCTGCTTCCCGACACCAAAATAAATGAAGCGGCTTTTGTTGCACAAAGGCTGCGCAAGGCTGTTGAAAAGTCTGATATAAATATTTCGCAGGAAGGACTTGCCGGAGAGGTTTTGAATGTAACAATAAGTGTCGGAGTAAGCGAATTTGATGAATCATTCTCAGAACCTCAAAGATTGCATCAGAGTGCGGATGTTGCACTTTATGAGGCAAAACGCAGAGGCAGAAACCGTGTGGTCGTGTATGATGAAAGTTTAGAGTAGTGTTTAATACCTGAAACATTCTTTTTCGTGGTCATCTACAACGCCTATTGCCTGCAAATATGAGTAAACTATTACGCTGCCGACATATTTCATACCGCGTTTTTTTAAATCTTTTGAAATTGTATCGGAAAGTCCGGTGCTTGCAGGTAGTTTGTCATAGTCATTTTTAATGACTTTATTGTTTGTAAAACTCCAGATGTAGTTTGCAAAACTTCCGAATTCTTTTTGTATCTGCATAAAAATTTTTGCGTTGCCGATGGCACTCTGGATTTTGTTTTTGCTGCGTATTATTTTTTCGTTTTTTAAAAGTTCGTTTATCTTATCTTCATCGTAGTTAGCAACCTTTTTAACATCAAAATTGTCAAAAGCTTCTTTAAAAGCCTCTCTTTTTTTTAATACCGTTAACCACGACAGCCCTGCCTGAAAAGATTCCAGCACTAATAGTTCAAACAAATCCCTGTCATCATGTTTTGGGACACCCCATTCTTCGTCATGATATTTTTTGTATATTTCTGATTTTTCATCTACCCAGCTGCATCTTTTCATATATAATCTCCCTTTTTAATTTATAATACAATATAAAGGATTAAGAAAAAATGTATTACAAAACATATTATTCCTCCCCCCTGGGCAATATTCTTCTTGTCGGCGACGAAAACAATCTTTGCGGGTTGTGGTTTTTGGGGCAAAAATATTTTGCTGCAAAGTTTGGCGATAATATGCCTGAAAATAACAATCTTGATATTTTTAAATCCGCAAAAAAATGGCTGGACAGATATTTTGACGGACAAAAACCTGACTTAAAAGAACTTTCACTTGCGCCGCAAGGCACGGAGTTTCAAAAAAATGTATGGAAAATTCTCTGTGAGATTCCATACGGCAGTGTTGTCACTTACGGTGATATAGCTAAAAATTTGAATATACGTTCGGCTCAAGCCGTTGGCGGAGCAGTGGGGCATAACCCGATTTCAATAATAATTCCGTGCCACAGAGTTATAGGAGCAAACAAAAGTCTGACAGGTTATGCAGGCGGTGTTGATAAAAAATTAAAGCTGCTTGAGCTGGAAGGAGTTGTTGTGTCGGATTTTACAAAATCTTGTTGAAAAATAATAAATTTAGAGGGCTTGTCTGAGAGCAGCTATCAAATTGTAAAATATTAATTATTAAAAAGATAGAATTTTTATAGGAGAAATATTAATGACTGTTTTAGAAAAAATTAACAATCCGCAGGATGTAAAAAATCTGTCTGTTGCAGAAATGAACGAACTGGCACAGGATATAAGAGATGCAATACTAAATCGTGTAAATACAATAGGCGGACATTTAGGACCGGATTTGGGTATTGTCGAAGCAACAATTGCAATGCATTACGTGTTTGATTCTCCTAAAGACAAATTTGTATTTGACGTATCTCATCAGGTGTATCCGCACAAGATGCTTACCGGCAGAAAACACGGCTTTGTAAATCCTGAAAAATTTCATGAAATTTCCGGTTATTCCAATCCCGCGGAAAGTGAACATGACCATTTTGTCATCGGACATACTTCAACTTCTGTCAGCCTTGCTACCGGTCTGGCTAAAGCGAGAGATTTGAAAAATGAAAATTATAACGTTGTTGCTCTTATCGGCGACGGTTCTTTAAGCGGCGGTGAAGCATATGAAGGTTTTAATAATGCGGCTGAACTCGACAGCAATATAATTATAATTATTAATGACAATGAAATGTCTATTGCCCCCAATTACGGCGGACTTTATAAAAACCTTGCCCAACTGCGTGAAACAAACGGACAGGCTCAAAACAATGTATTTAAAGCTGTCGGATTTGAATACTGCTATGTTGAAGACGGTAATAATGTGGAAGCTTTGATAGCTGCGTTCAAAGAGGTTAAGGATGCATCAAAACCCGCGGTTGTACATATTCATACGCTAAAAGGGAAAGGCTATGAACCTGCGGTTGCCGACAAAGAAACATATCACTGGCATCTCCCCGGATTTTTAAATTCTGAAAAGACTTGCGACGCAGGTGAAACGTATACATCCATCACAAAAGATTTTCTTTTAAATAAAAAATATCAAAATGAGCCTGTTATTGCTATTACTGCTGCAACCCCCGGTGTATTTGATTTTAACCCAGAGTTTCGTGAAAAAATGGGGGCAAACTATACAGATGTAGGTATTGCAGAAGAACATGCAATAGCTTATGCTTCGGGACTTGCTAAAAATGGTGCAAAACCTGTTCTGGCTTTGATGAGTTCTTTTGTGCAGAGAACTTATGACCAGATGTCACAGGATTTAGCTTTAAATAATTCACCGGCAACCGTACTCATCTACTGGGGCGGAATTTCGAATGCCGATATGACTCACCTTTGCACGTTTGATATCCCTCTTATCAGCAATATTCCGAATATTGTTTATCTTGCACCCGCAAATAAAGAGGAATATCTTGCAATGCTTGAATGGTCATACGCTCAAAATGAGCATCCCGTATTTATAAGAGTGCCGGCAGGTGAGCTTGTATCTACAGGCAAGGCAGATACTACAGATTATTCAATATTAAATAAATACAAACTTGAACATAGCGGAGAAAAGGTCGCTATTATTGCAGCCGGCAGTTTCTTTGCTTTGGGAGAACAGGTTAGAGCAGAAATCAAGCAACAGCTGGGCTTTGATGCAACATTGATTAACCCGAGATATCTCACCGGAGTGGATAAGGAAATGCTCGAAAGCTTAAAAAATAACCATCGTGTTGTTATAACTCTTGAAGACGGAGAAATTGACGGCGGTTTTGGTGAAAAAATTACAAGATTCTACGGTAATTCTGATATGAAGGTTTTAAACTTTGGTTCTAAAAAAGAATTTACAGACCGCGTACCTCTGGCAGAACTTTACAACCGTTATCATTTAACTAAAGAACTAATCGTTAAGGATATAAAAGAGGTATTGTAGATGATTAAAAAATTATTTGCATTTATTTTAACATTGTTTGTGCTGCAAACCACTATGGCAAGTGCAGCAACCCTAAACAAAAAGGACAAGAATATGACAAGAACGGAAATTTGTAACAAAAACATGCAGGAACTTTTTGGCGGTTCAATGGCAACAACCGGCAATGATGTAGAGATGATGCAGATTTTGCAAAAGTACATTTTTGGCGAAGTCTTTACTATTGGTAATCTGGATAACAAAACGAGAGAATTAATTACTGTCGTATGTTTGACAACAATGCAGACCCTTCCTCAGTTAAAAGCCCACATTAACGGTGCTCTAAATTCCGGCAACACTCCGCTTGAGGTAAGAGAAGCCATTTATCAGTGCGCGCCTTTTATCGGTTTTCCAAAAACATTGAACGCACTGGGTGTTTTAAACGAAGTGTTTAAAGAACGCGGCATACAAACTCCGCTGGAGTTGGGAGCAACTGTTGCAGAAGATGAACGTTACCAGAAGGGCAAAGAAATTCAGGAAAAACTATACGGTGATGAAATTAAACAAGCTATGCAAGGGCTGCCCGCAAATATCGGAGATGATGCTGCAAGATTTCTTACGGAAGTTTGTTTTGGTGATTTTTATACAAGAAAAGGTCTTGATATAAAAACAAGAGAAATCCTTGCTCTTGCTGTGCTTGTTACAAAAGACGATGATATTACTCTAAAGAGCCATATTAAAGGCAGTTTAAAGGCGGGGAATTCTCCGGAAACAATTGCTGCCGTAATACTGCAGTGTATGCCGTATACAGGTATGCCTAATGCTTTGCATGCTTTTAACTTTTTGAAGGCAGAGCTTAAATAAAACTATAATTAATCTATAAATAAAACAGCCGTTTTGTTTTATAAAACGGCTGTTTTTTATGAAAATACAAGTATTTAGTTGCTTTGTCCTGCACGATAACCGCACCATGCAAAGATTGCAGGCATAAGTTTGTCTAAGTGCAAATGTTCAACTAACGGAATTTTTGCAACAACTAGCGCCCCGAGAGCATCATCCATATTTATAACAGAATCTTTTAATGTCAATTTTCTGTCAGGCTCTTTATCTTTGGGGTCGTTAATTATATTTGAGATAAATGCTGCCAGCGGCATACCGGCAATAAGACTTGTGATAATAGCTGCAACTTTAACCTTTTTGGAGTCTTTATATTTTACATTGTCTTCAATAAGCTTCATTGCTCCGCCGACAAGAAGGGTCGGAACAGTTGCGTTCATAAACTGGAACACGCCTTCTTGTATTTTGCGTTTTTTATTCGCTTTTTTATCTGCGGCAATACCTGTCACAACACCGCCTAAGATACTTGCTGTGCTCAAACCTATTACCTGGGGAAGTTCATATTTTACTTTTGCAATATCTGTGATTTTTTTCAATCCGTTTTGTTTTTTGGCAAAATAAATCATTGGCAAAAGTGTTGCAGCAACCGAACCTGATGCTACTATAACTTTTTTCTTAAAATCAGGTTCTTCTATACGGTGGTTTCTTTTATATCTTAATGTTGAATACACATTTCCTGTATGAGATATCTCTTGAAATGAGCTAAAAACACTATGTTTCGGTTTATTGTTTACTGATGATATCATAATTTGTAATTGCAACTTCGTAGACTAATCATATCACATAAAAAACCTAAATAAAAAAATTTGCTATAATCTTAATAAATTATAACAAAGAGAATAATAGGAGGATTATAAAATGATTGCAGATATTATAGAAAATGCGCATGATTATTACAAATTTGGAGAAAATTTTAAAAAAGGTTTTGAGTTTTTAAAAAATACAGATTTAAAAAATCTTGCAAACGGAAAATATGAAATTGATGGTGATGATATCTTTGTTTCTGTACAGGACTATAAAACAAAGCCTGAGTCAGAAGGCAGATGGGAAGCCCATAAAAAGTATGCTGATATTCAGTTTATCATCGAAGGAGAGGAAAAAATCGGTTTTACCAATATTCAAAACTGCACTCCCGTGACTTTTTACGACGATACAAATGACATAGTTTTTTTAGAAGGTAAAGGTGATTTTATAACTGTTCATGAAAATTCGTTTTTAATTTTCCTGCCTCAAGACGCTCATATGCCTTGTATTTCGATTGATAGTCCAAAATTTGTAAAAAAGGCTGTTGTTAAAGTTAAGATATCCTAATGAGCCTTGTTAATTTCTTGTAAAAGATATTTTTTGCATGTAAAATATTATTGATATCATATACGGATAAATTACAAATGGAATTTTTCAGAAAAAATCAAAAAGTTATAATAGGAATAATATTTGTTGCGTTTATTTTGTTTGCGCTTGCACCTATATTAATTGCATTCGTATCAAATTAACCTTCAAAATAGTTGGAAGCCATTTGCCATACTGATACGGCAAATGTTCAGGATAAACAACAAATGTCGCATAAAGCACATTCAACCATAAAAAAAAGCTTTGTTCTAAATATAGTAAAAGCTTTTCTTATATTTATAATTTTCTTCTCTTTTGCACCGGGGGGCTTTTGTAACCAGACCCATATTGAAAAAAAGAGAAAAGAAACCCATGCAAAAGTTGTCAGACTTAAACGGCTGGAAAGTCTAGAAACTAACAAATTGTATAAAAATCAGCAGCGTCTGGAAAATGCCACTAAAAAACTAAAATCCACAAAACAGGAATATAAAGACGCTGAGCAGCAGTTAGTTGAAGCTGAAAAAAATCTTAACCGAACACTCAGTGATTTTTCGGCTGCAGAACTTCTTGCAAAAAAACGCGTAAGACAAATTTTTAAAAAGCAAAGGCGCGGTATGTTCCAGCTTTTGTTGGCTACTACAGATATAAATACATTTTTAGACAGAATATATTATCAGAATGTAATAACCAAAAAAGATAAGAAAAAATTGGCTTATCTTAAAGAAAAATCCAGAAGAATAGCTCTTTTGCGCAGTCAAATTGAGCAGCAAAAAACTATTATTGCATATTCAATAAAAAGCATTAATGCCCAGCAGCAATATATTCAGGGTGCTATAAGCCAGAATGAATCATCTATCCAGCGCTACAGAACAGACAGAGTTTATTATGAAAAAGCCGAACGTGAACTGGCAAAACAATCTGAAGCACTCGGCAGAATGATTAACAAAAATACAAAGGGCTCTACCGTAAAAGTTGTTTCAGGGTTTATGAAACCTATTGCCGGTCCTATTACATCACCGTTCGGATACAGAACCCACCCGATATTCAAAAGAACCATATTCCATTCAGGTATAGATATAGGCGGTATAAACGGAGGCAAAATCAGAGCGGCGAACTCCGGTAAAGTCTTGTATTCCGGATGGTACGGCGGATATGGAAAGGTTGTTATTCTTGACCACGGTTTAGTTAACGGCAAGCCGACAACAACTCTTTATGCGCATATGTCTAGTTATGTTGTAAGTCCGGGTCAGAATGTATTAAAAGGTCAGGTCATAGGCTATGAAGGTTCTACTGGATATAGTACCGGACCTCATTGCCACTTTGAAGTAAGGGTTAACGGACGCCCTCAAAATCCGTTAAATTACATTTAACAATATAAAGGTGCACTTTAGTGAATAAAAAAATATTTACCATTCTTTTATCAACAGTATTGATGACATCGACAGCAGCTGCATACGCAGCAGAAACTCTTGATGTTCCTCAGGATACATCAAATGTCCAAAATGAAAACGTTTCGTCAGAAGAGAATATTTCTTCAGAAAATACAGCGCCTAAAAGAAAATGGTTTAACTTTTTCAGAAAAAACTCAAAGGCGGATGATGCAGAATCTGTTAAAGAAGATTCTGCACAGCCACAGCAGCAATTAAAACATGAAGAGGCTGATGCTCTTCTTAATGAGTCAGTGCAGGAAGAAGCAACTTCCACAGAAAATCAGGACGGCAAAACAAGAAAATTTTTCTCTAAAGCTGAAAAAGCACCCGAAGTTGATGAAGATTCTGCAGAAACTTCACAGCAGCAAGGACCTACTACGGATGTTTTAGTTGACAGTGATACAATAGAGTATTTCCCTGAAAGACATGAATTTGAGGCTGTAGGCAATGCAAAAGTCTCTTTCCCTACGGAAAAATCCGAGTTATATGCAGATAAAATAATTTTTAACCATGATACAAACTATGTAAAAGGTTTTGGCAATGTAATTCTTGTAAAAGAAGGACAAAAGGTTACAGGTGATTTTATACAGGTTGATTTAAATGAAGACAATGCTCTTATGACTCACCCTGTTGTTAACCATATGGCAATAAAAATACGTGCTAAAACAGGTATTGTAAATGACGCTCAGACAGAAGCATTGGACGGTATAGTCACTTTTAACGACAAATCCCAGTTTAAATTTACTTCACGTCCTATCATGGGGTTTGATAACCCGATGATGGATGAGGCTATACCTAAGAATTTTTATTTTAAAGAAAAATACGACAACAAGTGGCGCTTAAAAGCTAAAACTATTATAATAGACAGCTACAAAGACCACGATGTTGCAACGCTTAAAAATGCTGATATATATATAAAGAATACAAAACTGGCTTCAGCCGGAAATCTTAGACTGTTTACCAACAAAGAGCAACAGTATATAGAAACAAATATGCTTGAACTCGGTTCATTAAGAAACATAGGGGCATTTGTTTCTCCGGGGTGGGTTTTTAAAGCGCCGTTTGGTTCTACTTTAAAACTCGGACCCGCGTTAACATATGGTGAAAGTGAGATAGGTGTAGGCGGTCTTGCAAGATTTTTAAGCGGCAATAACAGAACTGATTTTGGCTGGGCAAGCTCTAACGACAAATTTGTTGTCAGAGGTCGTCACAGATTTACCGATAATTTAAGCTTGCAGTACGGCATAAACTCTTATATGAACAACGGTTTTATGGGCGGCAGAATGCCGGAATACGGATTCCAGTTTGATCATAGAAAGACATACCAGATTGAAGATTTGGATGCAACATTTACCAACAGATTTATGGCTGGTTTTATGGAAGATTGGGGAGAGCGTGATTTTTCCACAACAAAATTTGCATGGCAAACACAAACTTCCAAATCTCTCTTTAAATATCAAAATACGGATCAAAAATTTGCTATGGATTTTGGTCTTAATGTTCAATCTCATGTTGCCGCATACGGTACAGGCGACACCATGGGTGTTTTGAGAGCAGGTCCGTATTTAAGAACCCAGTACAGATCCTGGCAGCAATATGTAGCATATTTCCAAGGGGCGCAGGCAGGTAATTCTCCGTTTTATTTTGACCAAAACTTTTACGGCAAATCAAACGTTGTGCTAGGTGAATCTTTACGAATTTGTAAATACCTGACATTAATGTATACCGCAACAATTGCGCTTTCTGATACACCTAACGATAAAATGTTACAGGAAAACAGATTCTGGGCGGCAATAGGACCGGATGACTTAAAATTTTTAATAGGATATGATGCTTACAGACAAAATGCGTCTATGGGCTTGATGATGAATATTGGTGCGGAAAATGCTGATATTGAATTCAGACGTCTTGTGCTGAATGATCCTCAGGCAATAGCGCAGCACGATAAAAAAGAAAAACAAAGACGCGAAGCTCAAAAGAAAAAAGAAGAAGCTAAAAAAGAATCAGACCCGATGAATCGTTCGGTAAAAGACTATGACGATTACAACCCGCAGTTCAATATGATGCCGGGCGGCACAATATTGCAGCCGTCACTCATCAGACCTCCGGGGATGTAATTAAATATTACCCACAACGGTCTGATAATTAACATTAGGTAATGCAATAATAAAAGCCCTAAGGTGTTTTTTAATTTTGTAGTATAATATAAAAAAATCAGACTCAAAATATAGATTTTACAAGGGGAATAATTATAAATGACTCTAAAAGATTGGTTCGAAACCAGAAAAGAAGAACAAATTGCAGCACGTCCGGTTGATCCTAAAATCGACGATTATGTCGGCAAGTTGTGGGTAAAATGCTTCAACTGCAACGCGCAGCTGCCAAGAAAAGAATTGGAACACCACATGATGGTTTGCCCTGAATGCGGTTATCATTTTAGAATAAATGCAAGAACAAGAATTGCACAACTCTTTGATGAGGGAACTTTTGAAGAATATTTTGCTAATATTTCACCGGCTGACCCGCTTGAATTTGTGGATACAGAACCCTACACACAACGTCAGCAAAGTGCTAAAGAAAAAACTAACCTTAATGACGCTGTTATAACCGGTATCGGTAAAGTTGAAGGAGAAGAAATTGCCTGTGCCGTAATGGATTTTGAATACATGGGCGGTTCTATGGGCAGCGTTGTCGGAGAAAAAGTTACAAGAATAATAGAAGAAGCTCTTGCTAAAAAGCTTCCTGTTGTTACTGTTACGGCATCAGGCGGTGCAAGAATGCAGGAAAGTGCACTTTCTTTGATGCAAATGGCTAAAACGAGCTGCGCTGTTGCCAAATTGAATGATGCCAAGCTATTGTACATAAATATTTTGACAGACCCGACCTACGGCGGTGTTACAGCCAGCTTCGGAACTATCGGCGATATAATTATTGCAGAACAGGGCGCAAGAATAGGATTTGCCGGACGCCGTGTTATAGAACAGACAATCAGACAAAAACTGCCGGCAGATTTCCAAACTGCGGAATATCTGATGAAACACGGTCAAATAGATATGATTGCCAAAAGAAGCGAGCTTAAATCATTGCTTGCTAAAATCTTAAGACTGCACAAACATCAATAGAATCAAAAATAGAACAAGAAGGAGATTATTGGGGATTGTTACTATGAAATTGGATTTTGAAAAACCTATAACCAAAATAGAAGAAAAAATAGAAGAACTTAGAAAAATGAGTGAAGAATCGGGAATGGACTTATCCAAAGAGATTGAAAATTTTGAACAACAATCTCACGAATACAAAAAAGAACTGTACGAAAACCTGAAACCCTCTCAAAAATTGCAAATCGCAAGACATCCTAACCGCCCCAATTTTTTGGACTATATTAACCTTATAACAAATGATTTTGTAGAAATGCATGGTGACAGAGAAGGTACTGACGACAGAGCTATTATAGGCGGTGTCGCTAAAATTGATGACAAACCTGTTATGATTGTCGGCACGGTTAAAGGAAAATCAACTAAAGAAAACCTTGTCTACAATTTTGGTATGCCGCAGCCGGAAGGTTACAGAAAAGCTTTAAGACTCTTTGAACATGCAAATAGATTCGGGCTGCCTATTGTTACTTTAATCGATACCCCGGGCGCATATCCGGGTATTAAAGCTGAAGAACACGGGCAGGGTATAGCTATTGCCGTTAACCTGAAAGAAATGGCAAAACTCGAAGTGCCTGTTATCGCAATCATAACCGGAGAAGGCTGCTCAGGCGGTGCATTGGGTCTGGCTGTAGCAAACAAAGTGCTTGTGCTGGAACACGCATATTATACGGTTATTTCACCGGAAGGCTGTGCTTCTATACTATGGAGAGATGCGACTAAAGCTCCTGAAGCTGCAGAAGCCTTAAAAATTACCGGACCGGATTTGTTAAAATACAATATTATCGACGGTATTGTAAAAGAACCGTTAGGCGGTGCTCACTACGATTATGAAGCTATGGGTGAAGAGCTTAAAAAAGAAATTCTCAAGGCAATTGATGAATACAAGGATATGACACCGCAGCAGCTAAAAGATGACAGATACAATAAATTCAGACGCATGGGCGTGTTCAACGCGTAAGCCGTGTAAAGGCTCGACGGAGTCCGGGAAGCCGGACGACAAAGAGCCGAAACCGTTCGATAGCGACGTAGGATAATCGAGCCGGTGAGTAACGAGTAAAACGTTACGAACAAAAGGCGAGATACCCACAGGAGCAAAACGCGTAAGCGGTGTAAAGGCTTGCAGGGCTTTCAGAAGTGAAAGACCGAAAAGCCGGACAATCAAAAGCCGCCGTTGTGAAGTTAACGCAGTTAA
>CASFCQ010000034.1 GCA_949293185.1 uncultured bacterium | reverse complement strand
TTATTTGTTCATTTCTTTCTCTTTTTTGCGACCAAAAGAGAAAGAAACGAACCAAAGAAAGAGAAAAGAACGCTAATTAAAAAACACTGTAAATTTTTATAATAAATTTTGCATCCACTTCACTACGTTACGGTCTGTCAAAATTCACTCTAAAAACTAACAGTGTTTAATTGTATTCCTGCGGCAGAGCCGCTGTCTTGGATTATTGCTTCACGCATTCAAGCCGTTCGCTTCGTTTTGCTTTATACAAAACTTACGCTCACTTTTTCGGCGTTATTTCGAGTTTCGGACTCTGTCCTCACTCTACGCAAAATCCGCTTACACTGCTTACGCAGTTTTAATTTATTATTCATTCTTATGTTAAGAAAGAATTATTTTGTCATCGAATTACATAACATATACAAGGAGGACATGAAATTAGCATATTAACTTTTTACTGTTTGCAATGTGTTGCTGCTGCTTTTCGTGCTGAGTCCGTTGACTATATTAAAAGCCTCTTTCAGTAACGCAGGGAAAATGTATAGTTGAATGTTGCAAATTATTAAAGTTTTTTAATTTGCGGGCAATTTTGAAGAACAAAATGTTTTTATATATACAGGGAAGATTATAACTAAATTGAATTTGGGGAAAAGGTAAAATGGCATACACAGTCAAAGCAATGTCATCGGATCCGATACTGCAAAAACAATTGCAGGCGTTTTATACAACTTCACAGTTGTCAAGAGGCGCAACGGAATCCATCGAAGATTACAACAAACGTATAGAGCAGTATAAGGCAGAGCTGCAGGCAAAAATTAAAGCTCAAAATACAGAGCTTTTGCAAAATAAAATTGCAGGAATTAATCCTAATGTTAATTCCAACATGGAAGATTTAAAGAATGCATATGCAAAAATTGATTCTTTAAAATTCTGGCAGTTCGCTCTCGACCGCTATGATACATCACTTGACGGTCAGATAGCTAAATTAAAACAGCAGCAAAATCTTATACAGGCTAAAATTGATGAACTGAAAAAAGGAAAACAAGACGGCTCACGTCTTGACTTGCGTAACGGAAGCCCGTTCAACTCTGCTCCTGGAGCTCAAGCAGAGCTGTTCGACAGCAATGACGTAATGGCAACGGGACAGCGCAACCTTATGGTTTAATCAAGTACGCCGTATAAATCGTAATCATCGCAGCCGGTAATTTTTACGGTTTCGATATCACCAGGTACAAGCAATTCATCAGTATTTATATATACAAGCCCGTCAACTTCCGGAGCATCTCTGTAAGAACGGGCTATTGTAGTGCCTTCGTCTGTTATTGATTCTATTATGCAAGGCAGTTCTTTTCCGATAAAAGTTTTGTTAACTTCAAGAGATATTTTGTTTTGAAGTTTCATAAGCTTGTTACGGCGTTGTTTTTTTATGCGGGAAGGAATTTGTGCGGGCAGAGTGTCTGCATATGTTCCTTTTTCTCTGGAAAATTCGAACGCACCCATTTTGTCGAATTTTGCCCATTTTGTAAACTCGTACAAATGTTCAAACATCTCCTGAGTTTCTCCGGGATAACCGACAATAAAGGTTGTGCGTATTGCAACATCTTGGATTTTGTTTCTTAATTTTTCTATAAAAAGCCTGTAATCCATAACAGGTCTGCGCATTGCTTTGATCATTTCCGGATGTGAATGCTGCAGCGGAATATCCACATATTTTACTACTTTTTCACAGTTTGCATATGCGTCTATGAGTTCATCATCGAACATTGAGGGATATGTATACATCACACGTATCCAGTTGATATCTTCTATTTTATTTAACTCGTTTAAAAGCTTTGCCAGAGAAGGCTTTTTGTATAAGTCTATTCCGTAAGCCGTTGTATCCTGTGCTATTAAAACTATTTCGGACACTCCTTTTTTGCCGAGTTCTTTTACTTCTTTTACAATGTTCTCGATTGTTCTGGAGCGGTAAGGTCCTCTTAATTTAGGAATAACACAATATCCGCATTGATAGTTGCAGCCTTCGGCGATTTTTACATAAGAGCTTGCGCCAACTGTAATTTGCTGTCTTTGTGCGTTTTCTGGATAGGTATAGACCGGCTCTTTTGATATTGAACAAAAGTATTCTTTATTTTGTTGGGCAGCTTTTACGGCTTCAACAATCTTTTCAATATCAGATGTGCCAAGCATTGCCGCAGCTTCCGGCACGGCTTTTTTTAATTCATCCTGATGTTTTTGCGGCAGGCAGCCTGTTATTATTATTTTTTTGCCTTTATCTGATGTTTCTATTATGGATTGAACGGATTCTCGTTCTGCGTCGTGAATAAATGAGCAGGTGTTGATTATGACAATATCTGCTTCATCATCGTTAAGTGTTATGTCAAAACCGTTTTGCGCAAGCAGCCCGAGCATAAGTTCCGAGTCTACCAGATTTTTTGCGCAGCCGTGATTTATTAATGCAATTTTATGATTCTTATTATCACTCATAATCACATTGTATATTAAAATATTTTAAACGTTAAGTAAAAGCTATTTTTGTGTATTGTTAACAGGTTTTATGTTTTTTTCAAGATACTTTTGTCTTATTTGTGCTCTTTCGTGTTTTGATATGAGCAGGAAATTTTGATAATAGAGGTTTTCTTTGTAATCGTTATAAACGAGGTAAGCAGGATATTTGTTATAAATATATTCATAAATAACAGCCAGACGTTTAGTTCCGTTTGAACGGCTTGTAGCAAAGCACGGCTCACCTGTGACTTTGTTCAAAATGACGATAAGAGCCAGAGGGTTATATCCTGCATTAACCATTAAGTCTACAGCTGTTTGGTCTGCTTTTTTCTCGTATTTTACAGGTCTGAGCTGCATTGCCATTCTTCTTAACAGTCCTTCGTGTAAGTCCACACCATGGGCAATTTCATGGCTTATTATTGCAGCGAGTTCGTCATCGCTGTCAATAAACGGTATTAGACCTTTGTAAATACATATTTTTTTAGATGTACTATATATTTTTGCATTTACATCTTTATCATTGCAATAGTAAAAAGTCATTCTTTTGTCGATATTATTGGCATTAAGGACTCTAAAACCCACAGACATAATCTTTTTTTGATACGGTATTTCTTTATCCAAGCGCAGCTCATCAGCAAAGCAAGTCTGCAGTGAAAGCATAAGTATTGTTAGAGATAAAATAAGTTTTTTCATATCAGCCTCTTATTTGTCATTGGTAATAAACAATATAATTTCTGCGCGGTGTTATTACCGCTTGTCCGCCGGGAAGAACTCTCAACAGAGGTACGGCAAAGCCTATTAAAAAAGGTGTCGTGGCAAGCTCTGCAAGCCCTATCCAAAAAGACAGAGAATATCCGCTGCTTGCGATTTGTCCGTCAAGAGGTATTCTGTTTCCGTTTTTGTCAATCAATTCAAAGTTCTCCAGTGTCATTTCAGCAGGCGCACCGCCCATAGCCCTCGGAGCAACTTCCCCGACCTGTGCATAAACAAGCGAACCTTTTTCTATGACAATTACCCCATCTTTTATTACATCTTTTACAACTTTAAATGCAACTCTGTCTCCTATAGACGGAAATGGTACACGGTATTGTTCTTCATTGGAATTTTTTTTGATTTTGATTTTTTTGCTTTTGGTAGAAACACGTTTTAGGGGTTTTAGAATAACTTCAGAGCCGTTTTCTGTTATTACTGTTTTTTTGTAATCAGACGGTGTGTATCTTTTGTTTGCTTTTGTTGCAACAATTTTTTCATCTTTAATTATTGTTTCTTTATATTTTTTCTTGTTGGATTTCTCAGGAAGAACAGCCACTCCTTCGTCAATGATTTCCAGCTTTTTGTATTTGATTTTTTTTACTGATTGGTTATCAATTTCTTTTGCCAGTTCGTCTTCAATAATGTGTTGTGTATAGGTATTATGCCCGTTATTTTGTTTTATTTCTTTTTTGATTGTTGCTTTCAGTACTGTGCTGCTCTGTTTTTTGGACACATTACAGTATGCGCATTGCTGTATAGAGCAGGCTGGAAAAGATATTATTAAAAATATGCTCAATAATTTTTTAATATGTAGCATTTATACTGGATTCCTGAATTTTTATTATCTCTTCTTGAATAATTCTAACTTTTTTTCTCTGTTTGCGGGTAATTCTTAAGAAATTTTGATATTCCTCATCTGTGATGTATTTGTTTTTAGCGAGATAAACCGGATATTTTTCATAAATATACTGATAAATATATGCGGTCCGCTCAGAACCTTTGTGGTGCATAATATTGTATTCAAACCAATTAGGCTCGGATGTGGTTTTGTTGATAAAATTAATAAGCGCAATCGGATTGTATCCGGCTTTTACCATTAAATCAGCAGCCTTTTTGTCAGCTTTCATTTCATATTTACGGGGCGAATAACTTATTGAAAACTGTCTGAAAAAATCTGCTTTTATATCCATAAGTCTTGCAATATCAAGGCTCAACATTGCAGCAAGGTCATTTATATCATCAATATAGGGGAGCATACCTTTATAAATACAAATTTTGTTTAGCCATTTATTTATCCGGGTTTTGTTTTTATTTTCAGATATATAACAGAAGGTAATTCTTTCTTCGTAATTATTTGCATTCAGAATGGTAAAGCCTGTTTGGTTAATTGCCTTTTGGATATTTATATCTGTTTCTAGACTAAGTTCATCCGCAAAAACTTGAGTCGTTGAAAAAAACATAACCAAAACAAACCATAGAAATGTTACAATTTTCATCTTCCTCCTGCTCATATAGCAATTATAATTTGCGGAAAAATTCTGTGTCAATGAAGCTTATAGCTATATTAAGAATAAAAAAAAGCCTCTTTTAACTTTGTAGATTTAAAGTTATAAGAGGTTTTGAAAAATATTATGAGTGTTTATTTTTCGGGTATTGCATGATACTTTTTGCTGTATTTAAATCAATACTATTGTTGAGGAGCAGGTCTGTTAGGAGCTTGAAAACCTCTAGGACCTTTTGGACCATGATGTCTTTTTTTCATCATGTGCATTCTTCTGCCTTCTTCTTTCATCTTGTTGAATTCAGCTTTCTGGTCAGCGGTTAAAATTGCTTCAAACTCTTTTGTATTTTGCATTCTGATTTTTCTTGCTTCTTGTTTAAGTTTCAGGATATCGATTTCAAGAGCATCGATTTTTTTAGTTTTTTGTTCGTCAGAAAGTTTTGTATTTTGAGCAACTTCTCTTATTTCTTCTTTTTTAGCTTTGATTTTGTCAAATACTGGTTTTATTTGTTCATGACCTTTCATTCGAATTTCATGAGCCTGTTTTTTCTGTTCTTCTGTGAGTTTAAGTCTTTCATCGATTGACGGGCGCTGTTTCTTTTCACATTTTTTATCGCATTTTTTAGGTAATTGTTTTTCTACAGCAGGTTGTTTGTCATTGTCAGGTGTAACCTGAGGAGCGGCATTAGCCATTGAAGAGGTAAGCAAAACACTTGCAGCGAGACCTGCAATAATTAATGATTTTTTCATATTGTTTATCCTTTCTAAATAAGATTTTCTAACATAACCGCCAGTTCTTTTTTGGCGTTGTATAAACGAGATTTAACCGTTCCTATAGGACATTTTATTTGTTGTGAAATTTCTTCGTACGATTTGTTTTCGATTTCGTATAGCATAATAACTTCTTTGAATTTTGGTTTAAGCTTGTTGATTGCTTCGGAAATCGCTTTTTGCCTTTCTCTCTTAATCATAAGAGATTCCGGTGTTTCTTTGTGGTCTGCAACAAAAGATAGAACCGTTTCATCATTTGTTGTGTTATCAGACAATTTTTTTTGTGAAGATTTTAGATAATCTTTGGATAAGTTAGCGCTGATTGTTCTTATCCAGGCGTTTAGAACTCCTTTCTCTTCGTATTTATCGGAATTTTTCCAAATTTTAGTATAGACCTCTTGTTCTAGGTCTTCGTTTTGTTCATTTGTAATGCGTTTTATTATATTTCTTACGGTATTACCGTGGTTGATTATTATATCTTTTAAGTCCATCTATTTATTCCACATAGAGGAAGCCGTACTCATCAACAGGAAACCCCATTTCTTGAGCAGTAAGGGAGTTTTGTGCAACGAGGTCATCGTAAACATTAATCCCTGTCATACACAATGGAATGCTCAAAGTCGCAAACGCTACCACAAAAAACGCTGCTGCGCTTTTCAGAATAGTGCGCCTTTTTTGCTTTTCTTTTATGTATGGCTTGGCTTCTTGTATAAGTTCGGACACGCGCTGCATTCTGGCATGTTCTTTTGCACATTCCTCACAAACTTTGAGGTGTTCTTTAAAATCCTCATCGTTTAAGAAGGTGTACATTGCTTCGTATCCGTTACAAGTTTTTTTGTTTTCTTCGTTCATTGTTTTTTGTCCTTACATCATATATAACGATGTAAAAAATTTTTTGTTCATTTTTTGTTTTAAATTTTTTCAAAGCCTTTTGTAAGCAGCGTTTACAAGTGCCTTGAGGTTTATAATTATAGCATTTGTTGTTTAGATTGTATAGGTTTTTTATATTGGGCTTGAAATATGTAACCAAATAGGTTACAATGTTGGTATGATAAAATCGTTTAAACATAAAGGTTTAGAAAAGTTTTATTTAACTGGTGTTAAAAGCGGTATTCAGAAAAAACATGCGCAGAGATTGAGGGTGATTTTAAACAGGCTCAATCTTATGACAGAAATAAAAGATATTGATTTGCCAAATTTGAACTTACATAAATTAAAAGGTGATTTAAAAGATTGCTGGTCACTGAAAGTAAGCGGTAATTGGCGAATAACATTCAAATTTGAAGATGAAAATGTTTATATAGTTGATTATCAAGATTATCATTAAAGAGGTATAAATATGGAAATGTTTAATCCGCCCCATCCGGGAGAAACGCTAAAAGAATTGTATATGAAAGATTACAATCTTACGATTGCGAAACTTGCCCTTATGTTAGGTATCAGCAGAAAGCATTTGTCTAATATTGTTAACTGTAAAGTTCCTATTTCAACAGAGATAGCATTAAAACTAGCAAAGTGTTTTAATACTACGCCTGAGATATGGTTACGAGAACAGCTGGCTTATGATTTATGGCATGCACGTCAAACCGTAAATCTTGACGATGTAAAGGTTGCTTTTTAACTTGTAAATGCGAAGTGAAAGTCAGAGAAAATATGCAAAAAAAAGGAACTCGACAGAGTTCCTTTGGATGGTGCCCTGAGCCAGACTTGAACTGGCACTGGGGGTGAGCCCAATCGGATTTTAAGTCCGACGCGTCTACCGATTCCGCCACCAGGGCAAATTATTTAGTTTTCAATTATGTGTATTGTGGCGGAGCACTGCGTGCGTTCTGACCGCCTAGGCAAAAACAATACTCAAATTGTTTTTGCAAGCTTTTGCCCTTAGCTTGTTCCTGCCACCAGGGCAAATTATTTAGTTTTCAATTACGTGTATTGTGGCGGAGCACTGCGTGCGTTCTGACCGCCATGTGATGTCTTATAAAACATCACCCGCAACATATATATTCCTGTAAAATAACCATGCTGTCAAGTCTGTATTGATATATTCAATAAATACATTTAAAATCTAATTATGGAAAACCTTTCTAAAATTGATGAACTTAACAAAAAACTGGAAGCAAATCCTACGGATTTTCAAACCCGCAGGCAGCTCGTTGTTGAATTTTTGCTGCACGGTTTTAATGAAGACGCACTAAAACAGCTGTATTATCTTTTAAAAAGATTTCCTGAAGATCCGGGTCTGCATTATAATGCCGGAATTGTACTGGAAAATCTCAAGATGTTCGATAAGGCGATAGTTTCTTATCAAAACGCTCTAAATATTGCACCGGATGAACCTGATTACCTTTACAATTTGGGGTATGCATATTTGCAAACACAAGACTATGAAAAGGCGATACCTTATTTTAAGCGAGTTTTGCAGCTTGAAGAAGATGACGCCAACAGTTATTTTAACCTTGGGTTTATATACTCAAAGCAAGGAGAGCATGAGCTGGCAATAACATGTCTTAAGGCGGCATTGGAGCTAAACCCTCAGGATTATCTCGCATACTTTTATCTTGCATACGAATCTGACCAAACAGGCGATAGAGAAACGGCAAAACAACTCTACGAAAAAGTACTGGAGCTTTCTCCTGACTATAGCTGGGCATATTTTAATCTGGCTTCTATATACTATGACGAAGGTGACAGCGAAACAGCAAAATCATATCTTGAGCATACTCTTGAACTTAATCCTAAAGACGATAACGCATCGGTTATATTAGCCAAAATACTTGCAAAAGAAAATGACTTTGATAATGCAATCATGCTCTTAAAAAATTCATTAATGAACAATCCATATAACGGAGATGTTAATTACACATTAGCACACCTGTATAAAGAAACAGGCAACATCGAGCAGTACAAATACCACCTTAAAGAAGCTATGAATAACCACGATACATTATCTGTGGATATTAAGCAACTGCAGCTTGAGTACCGCTCATACCAAAACCTGTAGCTGTCTGAGGTTTACCGTATTTTCTGTCTAAAGCGTCTAAAATATTAGAATTAATCTTCATATCTCTTAAAACAGCCATTGCTTCTTCATGAGTTTTTGCTGATTTATACGGACGTTCTTCTCTCATTGCAGAGTAAACATCTGCGGCACGGACTATTTGAGCCATTTTATTTGTTGAATTCGGGTTGTGGTGATCGCGAGCAATCTCTGCAACATTTACGCCGTAGCCAGCTGATTTTAATATTTCATAGCCAAGTACAGAGTGAAGATTTATTGTTTTTCTTTCCTGAGCATCCAATCTGCCGTTTTTGTTTAAAATTTCAGACGGGATAAGAGATTTGCCGGTATCGTGCAAAGCTGCTCCTATTTCCATTGTTTGGATATCAGATTCACTCATACCGAGTTCTTCCCCAATTGCACGTGCAAATTCGACAGTAGTTGCGATATGAGTATGTTTTATTGTTTTTAAGTTGTCGTAATTCATTTTTAACGGAAGACCATTTTCCTGCAAAATAGCTCTGATTCTCGGGTTTGATTCAACAAGAATCTGCATGTCTCCGCTGCTTGGCAGGTATTTTAAGGCGTTATTAATTGCTGCATCGTATTCGTTTACCTTATTACCTGCAAATTTAAATGTATTTTTTAAATAATTGGATAATGCACTGAATGTACCGACATTATTATTTTGCGGCAGTTCAGATGTCTTTTTCGGTGCAGCTGAGTCTTTTACAACTTCATTGCCAAATAAGAATGTATTAGAATTTTTTCCGTTCTGTGCTAATTTAGGAGCGGTGTATTCTTTTGAATCCGTCGTAAACGGATTTATATTAGAACTATTAAAATTATTATTATCTTCAGCCAGTCCCTGATCTGGTGTCAATGTAGTTAGATCTGTTGACGTACGCTGAAATTTTACCTTTTCAACTGTCAAAATTAACTATTCCTTTTTTCCCTTCGGTTCCTTATATACTTATAAAAAAATTTTTTTCATTTAAATTTCGGTTTTTTGGAAAATTGTTACAAAAAATTTACATAAATCCGACTCTAAAATTTTCATAAATTGTCAGTGGTAACAGATTACACCTCAAAACTTTTATTTGTTTTAAAATTCGTAATTCCATAACTTTAACTTGCTCAAGATAGATTTTTCTTCCGGTAACAGAACTTGCTTGATAAGTGATTTTGCCAGTTTAATTTTTCCATTAAGTTCTTTTTTTACATCTTTGCCTAATGATTCTGCATATTTCAACTGCAATGCTTCATAAAATGTTTTTTTCAAAATATCATACTGTGGAGGTAAAGAGTCTTCGTAACAGCTTTCAAAATTTCTAAAAAGCCTTCCGAGTGAAAGCTCGTTTGGATGTTGAACAGGTTGTACCCCGGGCTCGACTTCCTTTATTGCAATATTCAGCAGCGCAGCACATAAACGTTTAAAATTTTCAGGCTGGAAAGCAAAAGTTGTGGTTGTAAATGCAGAAAAAATTGCAGATAACGGATATGTATTTTCAGGAAAATCCATATCACTTTTATAAAAATCAAGGGCAGTTAAAGACTTATCTTTAGGGTTGTAAATTATATTGCTGGAGCTGCAGTCAAAAATCATATCTTTGTCTTTTGCGTGACAAATCTGCTTGTAAAGTTTGTAATAAGAATCTACAGGCAGGTTAAACAGCTCATTTTGATTTTTGTATTTAAAACAGTTTTCTCCCTCTATATACTTCATTATACTCGCCTCTCCTCCCAGTAAAGCTACGGTATGATTGATTTTATCCCCGTCAGTCAGTTTAAAAGAAAGCCTTTTTTTATAATTAGGAAAAATTTCGTTTGTAATAATATTTTTAGTAAGTCTTACTGCGTAAGGAGTGCCCTCAATCTTATATACTTTAGCTTCGCCTCCTTCTCCGAGAAAATTTTCCGGTTTTATTGATGCATCTATTTTTCTGAAAATTTCTTTTTTGCTTAATTCAAGCAGGTCTTTCTCTTTGCCGGAAAAAGATACAGTGTCTTTTTTTAAGACACCAGGACTCGCAGCAACATTACGTGGGTTGCATTTACAGGCATAAGTTTGGTTAATATTAAGCGGATGTAGTTGCAGCATAATACATCAAGCAACTACCCTGAATATGTAAAATTGCCATAAAATTTAAAAATATTTAATATTTTTAACACATTTGTTTTACCGTTTACAAGGTTTCGCTGCTATTTTATATTCCAAAAATCCGGATGCAGCATAGCAAGAAACGGTATTAACTCAAGTCTTCCGACCATCATGTTAAATATGCAAATCAATTTTGATACCGGATGCATAAAGTCAAAAGATCCCATAGGACCAATAGGTCCAAATCCGGGACCTGAATTGCCCAGAGTTGCAATACTTCCCGTAACACCTATAAGTGTGTTATTTTCAAGCAAAGATATTGCAATAGAAGAAATTACAAAAATAGCAAAGTAAAATAAAACAAAACCTATAATCTGTTTTATTACCTCGGGCGGAATTATTGTTTTGTTAACTTTTATCGGATAAACGGCGTTAGGATGGAGGATTTGCGCAATTTCTTTTTTCATATATTTAAAAAGTATTATCCATCTGATAACTTTCAAACCGCCGCCTGCAGACCCTGAACATGAGCCGCAAAATAAAAGCAGGAACAAAAGCATTTTTGCAGGCAATGACCAGAGTGCAAAATCTGCCGAAGCTGAGCCTGCTGTTGACATTATACTGCATACCTGATAAACCGCATTTGTAGCGGAATCAATAAAGTTGTAAGAATGTTCTAAATACAATACAGCTCCAAGCATTAAAGAAAAGCCAAGAATTATAGCACAGTAAGTAACAAATTCCTCATCTTTAAAAACAAATGATATTTTTCTGTTAACAAAAATTTTGTACATCAATGCAAAGTTCATTCCCGCAAAAAACAAAAATACAGTCATAATCCAGCATATAGGGGTAGAATGATATCCCATTGTACTTATTGCATTTGGAGAAAACCCGCCGCCTGCAAGTGTTGAAAAAGAATTGCAAACAGCGTCAAAAAACGGCATACCTGCAATTTTCAGAAGTATAACTTCAATAGCTGTAAGAATTACATAAATAGTCCAAACAGCGGTAGCAGTATGACGGATTCTCGGTGTCATTTTATCTTCGGTCGGACCGGGAGCTTCCGCAAAAAACATCTGCCTTCCTGCAACTGCAAACTGGGGTAAAATAGCTATAAATAAAACTATTATTCCCATACCTCCAAGCCACTGGCTCATTGAACGCCAGAAGAACATTGCTTTCGGATAATTATAGTTGGTCAGTATAGATGCTCCTGTTGTTGTGATACCTGATACAGACTCAAACAGTCCGTTTATGGGGCTTAAGCCGTAGTAAAGATACGGAATCATGCTTATAACGGCAAAAAGTATCCAGGAAAGAGCTACAACACACAAAGCTTCAGATTTTTTGATATCGTTTAAACTTTCAAATGTATCTGATTTTGTTTTCAATATAAAACTTAAAACAATACTAATTAATGAGGGAGTTAAAAAAGGGGCAATTGATGCATAATCTCCGTAATACAGAGCCACTGCAACAGGGGCAAGTATTACAATAGCTATGCATCTTAAAATTAACCTTAAAGATGTAAATATATATGTAAGGCGCATCTTTGTTTATCCTCTGAAGAAGTCTATTATTTTTTGAGAAGTTTCTTCTCTGGTAAAAATCAATAAAGAATCCCCGCTGTAGAGTTTTGTCATACCGTTAGGGATAATAACGCTCAGCCCTCTTTGTATAATTGCAATAACGGCTCTTTCAGGAAGCTGCAGCTGAGACAGTGTAATTTCGTTAAATTTTTCAGGAACAAGAGTTTCTATAATTCTGCCCTGTCCTCCCTCTACGGTTGCGAGAATATCTATATCTGTTTCTATTAAATTTTTACGTATTTCAGTGATAGATGCTTCTTTTGGAGATATGGCTACATCAATTCCGACTTTTTCAAACAGATGAATATTTGCTGATTTTGACACTCTTGTTATAACCTTTTTTGCACCTATTTGTTTTGTCAAAAGCGAACAGAGCAGATTTTTTTCATCATTGTTTGTAACGCTTATTACAACATCGCTGTCGCCGAAATCCTCCTGTTCAAGCAGCTCTATATTTGTTCCGTCGCCATAAAGAACAAGAGATTTTTTTAGATGTTCGGTAAGGTATTCACAGCGTTTGTAGTCCATTTCTATAATTTTTGTTTTTATGTTTATTTTTTCAAGGTTTTGCGCCAGCATTAGCCCCACGCTGCCGCCGCCTATAATGGCTGCTGTTTTTACTTTTGATGTACTCTGGAAAATATCTCTTGCCAGTATATCCAAAGATGTTGACGAACCCATAAATATAACTTTGTCGTTCAGTTTGAGTTCTGTTTCTCCGTCAGGGATGAACAGACTGGAATCTCTTGTTATACCTACTACCAGTGTATGTTCTGCAAATTTACAATCCTTTAGTTTTTTGTTTAATAAAACAGAATCTTCTTTTATGCGGTATTCAAGAAGTCTGGCTCTGCCTCCTGCAAAGTTTTCCACATCAACAGCCTGAGGAACTGTAATAATTCTGAAAATTTCCTGTGTTAAAAGTTCTTCCGGCCAAATAACGTAATCTATCATTTCATACCTTGTGTTTTTAACAAGATTTAATGATTCTATATACTCGGGCTTGCTGACAAAACACACTGTCTTTGCCCGGCTCAGGCGGCTTACTGTTAAGCAGGATACAATATTAGCTTCATCAAAGCCTGTACACGCAATGAAAACATCCGCATCATCGATATTAGCTGCCTTTAATGTGTTTATATTTGAGCCGTTGCCGCAAATAAAGCTTATATCTAATTTGTTAAGCGCGTCGGTTTTATTTTCTTCTTTATCAATAATTGTGACATCGTGGTCTTCAAAAAACTCTGTAGCTATTAAAAAACCGATTTCGCTCGCACCAAAAACAACTATCTTCATAATATTTTTCCGTTAAATTACTTTGTTTATTATAATACATAAATTTTATAAATCACAAGAACAGTGTATTTATTAAATTTAGCGGCAAATTACTGTACAGCATTTATGATTGTTTTAAAACATTTATAACAAAATCAACAGCACCGGAGTTTTCAGCAAAAATTTTATGTGTATCTTCGCACGCCTGTTTGTAAAAATCGTTATCACTAAGCAGGCGGAACATGTCATCTTTTAGCTCTGATTCTGTTTTGGAAAGCTTTGCGGCATTAGTTTTGGTTAAAAATGCATATATGTCTTTAAAATTAAATACACAATCACCGGACAATACGGGTTTGCCCCATATGTTTGCCTCAAGAGGGTTGTGACCTCCGGTAGAGGAAAAACTGCCGCCGATGAATGCAAAATGACATATAGAAAACATTTTCATCAATTCGCCCATTGTATCGAGCATTATAATATCATTGTTTTCAAAAGTATCATTGCTGCTGCGTTTTCCGAATTTAAAACCGGAATTTTCAAGAAGTTCAGTAACTTTTGCATACCTTTCCGGATGCCGCGGAGCAATCATTAATTTTATGTCTGAAAATTTTTGTTTTAAATCTTTAAACGCATTCACTACAATTTCATCTTCTCCCTTGTGGGTGCTTGCTGCAACTATCATTCTCGCGCCGTTGAGTTTTAAAGTCTGTGCAAGCTGCGTTATTTGTTCGCTGTCCAGATTAGGTTTTATATCGAATTTTAGATTCCCCATGCATTTTGTGATTTCTGGGTTTGCCCCTACATCAAGTATCCTGTCTACATCACCTTTTGTTTGCATAAATATGCCTTTGTAAAGAGAAAGGACACGTTTAAAAAAGAATGAAAATCTTTTATATCCCTTATAAGAATTTGGGGACAATCTGCCGTTAACAATATAAACCGGAATATCTCTTCTGTTTGCAAGGTAAACAAAATCAGGCCAGATTTCTGTTTCTGCAATAATGATTTTGTCAGGTTTCACTGCATTTAAAAATGAATTTACGCTAAAAAAGAAATCAAACGGAAAATATGTTACGGCGTTTACTGTTTTTCCAAGCTTTTTATTTGCTATTTCCTGACCTGTTTTGGTAGTTGTGGAAAGCACTATATTTGCATCGGGAAAATTTTCTCTTGTTTTTTTTACGAGAGCCTCTATTGCATTCACCTCGCCGACAGATACCGCGTGAAAAAATATTGTCTGTTTATTTTTATCAAGGTTAAAATTTTTGTAAAATCCTAGTTTTGTAAAAAAACCCGCACGAAATTTAGGCACTGCTGCCAGTGCTATCAATATAACGGGAAGCAAAACTATTGTTAATAAAATAACAACTATGTTGTATAAGAAACAAAATAAAAGCATAAACACCCTCTTCTCGCATTTCTGTAATTTTTTCGCGAATTTTTTCCAACAAGTAAAGTTTATAAAAAACAAGCGCTACATTCAATTAAATTTTTACTTTAGAGAAAGCGTTGTAACCGTTAAATGCTTTAAAAGACAAAGGAAGAGGATTGATTGTTGTAAGATTTTCTTTAATCTGTGTTTTTCTGATTTGTACAGCTTCTTCGTGAGTCATGTGTTTTTGGATTTTAGATGCAACAATATTGCGCACATAAGGTGTAACAACATTGCAGGCGAGTACTGATGCTACAATTGCTGAAATAACCCCTACATTATCTTTGTGGCTTTCCAGTTTATCAAGAGCAGCTTTTACAAGTTCACGCGCCTGCGCTTTTTCATCAAGGCTGAGATTTTTAAAAGTATCTAACGAATCAGCGTCGCTCAAAAGTTTTGTTAAATTGTTTTTTAATTCATCCTTTGTAAAGAGATTTTTCCATTCTTTGTAATCGGGATTCTCTTTATTAAACGGATTAATTTTAGATATTGCTTTTGTAACATCATCAGTCAGTACAATACCTTTTTCAACAAGTTTGTCGCCGCCTTTTTTTATCAATTCACAGATTGAATAATACATTCCGATATTAACTACTGCGTCAGCGCCCTCTTGAGGCAAAAGAAATCTTTTCTGCTCTTTATCTATGCTTTTGTCGCCGAGTACAACCCCGATTTGTGCGGCAGAGCCGAGTATCCACCCGAGTGCACCGAGGTGCACAAGCAAAGCGCCGCTATCTTTTGAATAGTGGTCAAACATGTATTGTGTAACTTTTTGAATCATTGAGGACGCTGTCATAACTGTTTAGCCTCCCCTGTTTCTTTCTTATCCAGCCCTTTTTGAAAAATTTTTGTTAAATATTTTGTCAAAGGAGCATCGCACAAAAAGTTTGTCGCAACCATTGCGATAGTGGCAAGAAGAGTTCCCATAGCTTTTCTGTGTCTTGTTATACGCTTTGTAAATTCCTTATCTGATATTGGGAATATTGTGTTTTTAGCGAAAGCCGGAGTTAAAAAGCCTCTTTTGCTGTCCGGTATAATGTTTTTTATAATTTTTTTATCGGCGTCGGCAAATACTTTTTCAAATTTTGAATATCTGTTTGCTGCCCATATGCCTGCATATCTTACTAGAACACCTACTGTTGTACCTGCAATGATTTTTGCTATTGTACGGGCTGCGGATATTTTTCTTGTTTCTTCGTCAACGTCTTTGTTATTCAGGTCAATAAACGGCTGTGTTGCAAGAGCTGTTGCACCGAGAATCATACGCTGCTCAGGGGCATGCAATGTTTTGCCTGCCCAGTTTATTGCGCTTTTGACTTTTTCATTACTGATAATCAAATACAATCGACCTTTCATAACCGTTTCAAATTATTTCTATCCTGATAATTTGACGCAGTTTCACTATACACACAGAACTAATAAAACAAAACATACTCAAAAATTTACTAAAACAGGGGATATTGTTAAGGTTTGTTATAAAATGTTCGAAAAAAATTCGTGATAAGGCTCTGCCGAACAAAAGCAGCCGGTGGCTGGTTTTGTGAGAGGTAAGCGACGTGAACGAATTTTTTGAGTATTGAAAAGGTGAGCAGGTGCTGGCTGCGGTCAGCCGGCAGCAACTGCGACACTAGATTAGATTTTTGCAATTAAAAAAGCGGGTACAAATGATACCCGCTTTTTAGTTTAATTTTTTTTGTAAAATTATCTTTTTTGGATTTTTTCTTTAAGTCTTGTAGCTTTGCCTGAACGTTCTCTGAGATAGTAGAGTTTAGCTCTTCTTACATCACCGCGTCTTACAACCTGAATTTTTTCAAGTCTGGGTGAGTAAACAGGGAATACTCTTTCTACACCAACACCCTGGAATGTTTTTCTTACAGTGATGGTTTTGCCTACGCCGGAACCTCTCTTTTTAATAATGATACCTTCGAAAGCCTGTGTTCTTTCTTTGTTGCCTTCAACAATTCTTACAAAAACTTTAACTGTATCTCCCGGATTTAATTCAGGAAGATTGCTGTTTTCAACATGTTTTTTTCCTAATGCTTCAACTATCGGATTCATTGTTTTATTCCTTTATTTCTATTATTCCTTTGTTAAAATGCCCAATTTTTCAACAAATTTGAGCATATTTGGTGACAATATACATATCTTATTAAAAACATAAAGATATATCAAGTACGCAGCTGCACAAGAGTTAAGTTTTATAAACTTTTTTTAGTTTTAAAATTAAATTTATGCTCTCATCTATTCGTTCAAGTGGGATTTCTCCGTTTTTAACGGCTTTTATTATCTGTTCAATGAGCGCAAGAGTATTCTCATCAGCATTGCGGTAAATAAACATATTAGTACCGGCAATTATTCCTCTTTTGCAAGCTTCAAACGCGCTGAATCTTTTTATTCCGCCCATAACCATGTCATCGGAAATTATTACGCCTTCAAATCCAAGACTTTTTCTAAGATAATTTAAAACATTTTTAGAAACAGAGGCGGGAATTTTTTCCGTATCAAATGCCATGTAATGGATATGAGCAGCCATAATAGCTGGCAAAACTCCGGAAAGTGCTTTAAAAGGTTTTATATGGACTTTCTCTAATTCTTCCATACTTAAATCCAGAACAGGCATGTCAATGTGCGAATCAACGTTTGTATCCCCGTGTCCGGGGAAATGTTTTCCGACTGTAATTATTCCGTTTTGTTTGTAAGTATCGATTACAATTTTCCCGAATTTGATTACTTCATCAGCGTCGCCTGAAAATGAACGGTCGGCAATTACAGGATTATCTGGGTTTGTGTCAACATCCAGCACCGGAGCAAAATTCATATTCAGTCCGAGATATTTAAGCTCCTCTGATATCCACTGTGTCTGCTGTTTTACAAACTCCTCGCCTTTTTTTGCGGCGGCTCTGGCACTCAAATAATGAGAGCCTCCGTATAAATTCAGAGTTCTTTCGACTCTGCCGCCTTCTTGATCAATACTTAAAAAAGGGGTTGATGTTGAATTGTTCTTTATTATAGCTATTGCATCCCTGAATTTTTCTTTATCGGTAATATTACGGGTAAAGAATATCACACCGCCGAGTCCTGAAGACAACGCTCTCATAAAATCAGCGTTTGCCTTGGGATTTTCTTCTTCATACCCCAGAATAAACATACCGTAAACTTTTTGTTCCAGTGTCAATGTATCTGACAGGTTCATAACATCCTCTCCTATATGTCTTAATTTTACTACAAAATCGCTATCTATGTACTATTCCAATGTATGTTATAATTTGTTAAAACGGAGAAAACAAATGAGCATAAAAATAGGCATAATTTCACTCGGGTTAATAGGCGGTTCTATCTTAAAATCACTTTGTAAATCAGGATATGAAGTTTTTGCTCAGACAAGAAACCCTCTTGCCATTGAAGCTGCAAAAGCTTTTACACCTAATGTAAGCGACGATATGTCAGTCATCAAAGACTGTGATGTTATCTTTGTTTGCTCTCCAATGTCAAAGACAATCGAAATTTTAGATTCTCTGGAAAATATTGTAAGTCAAAATGCCATAGTAGCTGATGTGTGCAGTTTAAAAAGTTTTGTTATGAAAAAAAAACGTCCTTATACTTTTATAGGCACACACCCTATGGCAGGAACAGAGCACTGCGGATTTGATGCATCTTTTGCCGAACTGTTTAACGGGGCAAAATGGGTAATAACCCCGCCTGAGAATGCCGAACAATCCAAAATTAATGAACTTATTAAGATAATAGAATCAACCGGTGCGCAAACAATTATAACTGATCCGCAAGAGCACGACCGTGCTGCAGCTTTGATAAGTCATATGCCGATGCTTGTTGCGCAGGCTCTTGTTAAAACGGCTATGCCTGATTCTCTTGCTGTAAAGCTTGCGTCAAGCGGTTTTAGAGATACAACAAGACTTGCACTCTCTAACACTGAGATGGCGAAGGATATGATAGTTATGAACAGCAAGAATATATCCGATGCAATTGTTGCCTTGATGGAAAATGCCAAAAATCTCTTAAATGATGATTACCTTACTGAAATTAACAGGATAAAAGACTTTCGCTCCGGCATGTATGATAAAAACGGGCACAATATTTCAGACTAAAGTATAGCTTTTATCAGACTTTCCGGCAGTTATATATCCCCCTCAGGTTGTTATTATATAGATGTTAGGGATAACATATTTACTTATAATTGCTAAGGAAGCAAATGAACATCAGGGATATCGGCAATATCTGTATTGTTGATATGTGTAAAGATACAATATCACAGACGGATGTGCGTAAATTACAAAAAATACTGCTGCAAAAACCGCAGATAAGGCGGCTGGGGATTAATATGCACAAAATTAGCAGTATTGATTGCAGTTTTTATGAGTTTATAGAAAACTGGAAAATGCAAAAAAATACTAAAGCTGCATTTTTTAACACAGAAGTCGCTGTTTTGTTACAATTTTATGTTGCCGGCATGGATTCTCTTGTAAATATTTATCTCAATAAAAATGATTTCCTTGATGACAGACGGTTGATTGTAAGAAGACGTTTTAAACTGTTAAAATCAGCTTAGATTTTATAGCACTTAATGACGTTATTTAAGAATAAGCATTGTGCATAAGTGTTCCCTATCTAATATTATCTATGATATTATTAGACTTGGAATATAACGGGCGGGGTTGACTATGCAAGAAAAAAATATTACGGTTGCTATACACAATAATCCTGATGCACAGGATGATATTTTTGGGGTAAAAGAATATTTTGCGCAGGGACTTTTAAATGGATTCAAGCAATCCGGAGCAAAAGCATTTACAACAAAACAGTGCTTGGAAGAAAATATTCCGTTTAACCTTGCAATCGGCTTTGACACAGCAGAGCTGGATAAATGGCAAAAAATCCTTAACTGTAACACATCTAATATTATGTGGTCAACAGATTCAATATTTTCTCAAAACTATAAAATTGCAAAAACATTTGCAGCGTTTGAACGTTTTATTCTGTTTGAATCAACACAGGCTGATATGCAGGCGACAGGAACTTATTTGCCTACACTAAAACACGGCTATATCCCTGTAGCCACAGATACAGAAGTTTGGAAAAATCAAGATTGTGCAAAAGAAAATGATATTGTTTTTTTTGCAACAGTTAAAGACTATAACGAAATCATTGAAAATCTCAAAAAAACAATGCCGGAGCTTGTATTCAACCTTATGATGGAAATTCTTGCTCTGGCGCTAAAAAATCCTGCGCTCGGGTTCTGGCAGATATACCAGGCAATTAAAGAGACATGCAATCTTCAAATAGATGCAGACCAGTATATGCTGCTTTTTCAAAACATATCTGACATTGTAACAAATCAGCATAAAATAAGACTGATTCAGTCTTTGTCTGATTTTGACGTAAAAGTTTACGGTAACGAAGAGTGGAAAAAACATATCAGCGGAAAAGTAAAATATATGGGATGCTGTAATATAAAAGACACTGTTGAAATTTTGAACAAGTCTAAGATTGCACTGCACTCTCATCCTTTTACTCTCACATCAGGGCTGCATGAAAGAGTGCTAAATGCTGCGGCAGTACAAACATTCTGCCTGTGCAGTGATGCCCCGTCTTTTAAACTCGAATTTGGAGATTCTCTCGGATATTTCAGTCAAAAAGACTTTGATGATGCACCAAAACAGGCTCAATATTATTTGAACAATGAAGAAGAGAGAATACAAAAAGCATACAAGGCTTATGAAATAGTAAAAGCCAAACATACCTGGGTAAAAAGAGCTGAAAGTATCTTAAAAATTGTTAAATAGGTTATTTATTAATCTTTATTTAACGTTTCAAGAACATATTTTGCCCGTTCTTTTATTTCACTTAAAGATGCATTTTTGTAGAGGCATCTGCCCATACCAACAGCAACAGCACCTGCATTTAGATAATCTTTAAAATCATCAAGAGAAATCCCTCCTGATGGCATAAGTTTTAAAAAAGGCATCGGTCTTAGCATATCTTCTATATATTCAATCCTGCCCATCGGCTTAGCCGGAAATATTTTTATTATGGGGATTCTTGCCTTCCAAGCGTTATAAGCCTCATTTGGTGTTGATACAGTAGCGATGTGAGGAATTTTATTACCGAGACAAAACTTGGCAAGACCCGTTTGAAACACGGGAGATACAATAAGCTCTGCTCCGCTTTCTATTGCTTCTTGAGCGCGCATTGCAGTAATAACACCGCCAGCCATAACAACAGTGTCTCCAAGCTCCTTTATACGCATAAGAGCAGGAAGCACGCAGCCTTTTTCAACAGTAATTTCAAAAACCTTAATACCTGCATCACACATCACTTTGGCTTTTTCAAAAGCTTCTGCAGGTTCTTCCGCCCTTATTACCGCTACTATTTTGTTTTTGTATATTGCTTCAATCGGATTCATTTTATTATCTATTTTGACAGCTTATCATTTTTTTTATCTGCAACAGTAGTTTGTTTTTTTGTTTTGATTTTTATGAAGTTGAAAACCGTTTTATTATCTTCTTCCAGCAATTCATCTTCTTCATACCCGAGCAAAATCTCAAGATCTTTTTTTAATGCTGTTATATCTTCATATTTTTTTAGTGTGCCGTCAAGAGCAATAGATACATCTCCTGTTTCTTCTGAAACAACAAGGCAGGCAGAATCAGAAACTTCGCTCATACCGATGGCTGCCCTGTGTCTTGTGCCGTATTTCCAGCTCAGTTTAGGGTCTTCTGTCAAAGGCAGTAATACTCCAGCGGATTTTATTGTGTCGCCTTCTATAACAACAGCACCGTCGTGCAAAGGGGTGTTAGGATGGAATATTGTAAGCAAAAGCTCTGTAGATAACAAAGCATCTAGCTGCGTACCGACATCAGAATAACTGTTTACATCTTCTTCTCTTTCCAGCACCATTAATGCACCCGTACGGGTTTTTGAAAGATATTTTACAGATTCTATAAGCTCTTTTATTACATTTACTTTCTGTGGTTCTTTATTATTTTTTCTGCTGAAATGCGTATGGAAAATATTGGATTGACCGAGATATCCGAGAAATTTCCTTATCTCCGGCTGGAAAATAATAACTGCACCGAACATAATGATGCTGACCATCGTACGCAAAAATACGCCGAGTATAAACAGATTGAATTTAATCAAAATTTCAGAAAATAACCACGCAAAAAGCAGTATAAAAATACCTTTAACAAGCTTTTCTGATTGAGTGCCCTTAATAAATTTCTGGTAGATAAAAAACAAAAATGCGACAATAATTGCTACTTCTACAATATTAACCCAGCTAAAGGTCAAATGCAGAAATTTCAACTGACTGATTAATATGTCTTTAATCTCTCCTAACACTTAGTGCGCCTTATTTTTTCAATCTATCCGGAATAACGTCGCAAGCTGTCAAGTGCTCGTAACTTTCTCTATTTATAATAATATCAGATTGTGAGTTATTTACAAGTACTGCCGCAGGTTTTAAAACACGATTGTAGTTGCTTGACATAGAATACCCGTAAGCGCCTGTGTCATAAAAGCATAGGACGTCTCCTTCTTTTAATTCCGGCAGGTTTATATCTTTAATTAATATATCACCTGATTCACAGAATCTTCCTGCTATCGTAACAGTTTCTGCCGGTTCTTCGTTAGGTCTGTCAACAACCTGTGCTGTATAAACAGCCTGATAGAGGCTTGGACGGGGATTGTCAGCCATACCGCCGTCTACCGCAACGTATTTTCTGCCGTTTGGAACTTGTTTAGAACTGCCGACAGTATAAAGAGTTATGCCGGATGTTCCTATGATGCTTCTGCCCGGTTCTATATGAATTTCCGGTTCTTCAACGTTATATTTAGAAGCGTTGTCCTTTATTGATGTTATTATTTTATCCCCAATCTCATTTATGGATGGAGGGCAGTCATTTTCTGTGTATTTTATGCCGAGACCGCCTCCGAGATTTATGTGGGTAAGATTTAGTCCGAATTTTTCTTTCAATCTTCCCATTTCCTTTAAAAGCACATCTACTTCATCATAATATATATTTGTTTCAAATATCTGAGAACCAATATGAGCGTGCAGTCCTACGAGATTCAGATTTTTGTATTCGTCTAAAATAAGTTCTACAGCCTCATCTACCTGTGTCAGGTCAAATCCGAATTTTGAATCCAGATGACCTGTTTGGATATATTCGTGAGTGTGGCATTCTATACCCGGTGTTACTCTCAAGAGAATATCAACGGTTTTGTTGTTGGATTTTGCTACTTCATTAAGCAGTGCAAGCTCAAGAAAATTGTCAACGGAAATCAATCCTACTCCCAGTTCCACAGCCATTTGCAGCTCGTCATAGGATTTGTTGTTTCCGTTAAAAAGACACTTTTTCATATCAGCACCGGCACTATAAGCTGTGTAAATTTCGCCGCCTGATACCATATCAAACCCAAATCCTTCTTCATCAAGGATTCTGACAACAGCTTTTGTCATAAAAGCTTTTGATGCATACAGCATACTTACTTTAGGATAAGACTGGAATGCCTGTTTATACTCTCTCGCAATTGTTCGTATTGTTTCTTCGTCGAAAACATATAGCGGCGTTCCGTATTGTGCGGCTAAGTCTATTAAATCACATCCGCCGATTTCTATATGTCCTTTATCATTTATTTTTGTTGTAACCGGTTTTAAATTTTGGTTTGCTGTTGTCATAAAATATTTTTCTCCTTTGTTGTTGATTATTGTATCATAATCCGAGGTTTTAGTTGTGTTTAATAATATAAAAAAAAGTTTGTAACGAAATGTAACGAAATAAGTATATACTGAATATAGAAGTTTTATTTTGTTTTTATATATATGTAAGTAAAACAAAGTAAGTATGTAAGGAGT
>CASFCQ010000033.1 GCA_949293185.1 uncultured bacterium | reverse complement strand
TTTGATTATTAAATCTTTTTTGTATAGAATTATTACTATAAATTATTTAAGAATTGAGGATATGAAATGCCAGAGAAAGAATTTGAGTTTAAAGACACACTGAATTTGCCGAGAACAACACTTGCAATGCGCGCTAACGCACCTGTAAGAGAATTAGAAATTCAGGATTTTTGGGATATAGAAAAAATTTATGAAAAAAACCTTGCTCAAAGAGATATTGAAAACAAGTTCGTTTTACACGACGGACCTCCGTATTTGAGCTCTCCTAAAATCCACATTGGTACAGCTTTAAATAAAATTCTTAAAGACATTGTTACAAAATACAAAGCTCAAAGCGGTTTCTACGCACCGTATGTCCCCGGATATGACGGACACGGACTGCCGATTGAAAACGCTGTGCTCAAAAATATCAAAGACAAAAGCGATATTACTAAATATCAATTAAGACAAATGTGCAGAGACTTTGCAATGACCAACCTTAAAGGTCAGGAAGAAGACTTCCGCCGTCTGGGTGTTTGGGGCAACTGGGATAACCCTTATATCACAATATCTCCGGAAGTTGAAGCCGAACAGGTCAGAATCTTTGGCGAAATGTACGAAAAAGGTTATATTGAAAAAGGCTTAAAGCCTGTATACTGGTGTCCGAAATGTGAAACAGCTCTTGCAGAAGCAGAAGTTGAATATGCTGATCACACTTCAACAGCTATTTATGTAAAATTTGAATTTGAAGAAAAAGCCCAGCAAAAAATTAAAGAAATTTCCGGAATTACATCAGATGATTCTATATATGCTGTTATCTGGACAACAACCCCATGGACAATTCCATCCAACCTTGCGATATGTCTTAACTCAAGATTTGAATACTCACTTGTCAATTACTTCGGTGATATTTTTGTTATCGCTTCAGACCTTGTTGATGCGTTTGTTAAAGACAACGAATTTGAAGAAAAAGACATAAAAATCCTCGGTTCAATAAAAGGCAGCGACCTTGAAAACATGAAGACAATCCATCCTCTTTATGACAGATATTCACCGATACTGTTGGGTGACCATGTTACGTTAGACGCAGGTACCGGTTGTGTACACACTGCACCGGGGCACGGTCTTGAAGACTGGGAAGTCTGCCAGAAATACAATATCGGAGTCCTTTCACCTCTTGACGCAAAAGGTTATTGGACGGATGAAGTTCCTGACATGCAGGGTGTATATTATGAAGAAGGTAACGATATAGTTATACAAAAACTTGATAAAGCAGGAGCATTACTTTCTCACAAACAAATCACTCACAGCTATCCGCACTGCTGGAGATGCAAACACCCTGTTATATACAGAGCAACTCCTCAGTGGTTTGTAAAAGTAGACAAATTCAGAGATAAGGCTCTTAGTGAAATCCACAATGTAGAATGGATTCCTGCTTCCGGCGAACAGAGAATCGCCAATATGGTAGAATCCCGCTCTGACTGGTGTATTTCAAGACAAAGAATCTGGGGAGTACCGATTCCTGTATTCTACTGCAAAGACTGCGGAGAACCCATAGTAACAAAAGCCACAATAGAAAAACTTGCAAAATTGTTTGAAGAAAATTCTTCCGACATATGGCTTAAAGAAGGTACAAAATACCTTATGCCGACAGCGTTTAAATGTCCTAACTGCGGAAGCAGAAACTTTACAAAAGAAAAAGACATTATGGACGTTTGGTTTGACTCCGGTATTACACACCGCGCAGTTGTTGAAAAACGTTCAAAAGAACTCGGGCATTTGCCTGTAGAACTTTATCTTGAAGGTTCTGACCAGCACAGAGGCTGGTTTCAGTCATCGCTTTTGACAGCTGTTGCAACAAGCGGCAAAGCTCCGTATCAGACAGTATTAACTCACGGCTTTGTACTTGACGGTGAAGGCAGAAAGATGAGTAAATCTTTGGGCAACACAATTGCTCCGCAGGATATTATCAAAGTATTCGGTGCGGATGTACTCAGACTCTGGGCAGCTTCCGTAGATTACAGAAACGATGTAAGAATCGGCGAAACTGCTATAAGACAAATGGTTGAAATCTTTAAAAAGATGAGAAATACCTCAAGATTCTTGCTCGGCAACCTCTATGATTTTGACCCCGAGGCTGATTATGTTTATTACAAAGACTTAAAAGCTATCGATAAATTTGCTTTGCATAAGTTAAATACACTTATTAAAAATGTTACGGAAGCGTTTGACAATTATGAATTCTACAAATACTTCCAGCATTTGCAAAACTTTGCGGCAGCTGATTTAAGCTCTTTCTATCTTGATATTGTAAAAGACAGACTCTATACAGCAGGCAAAAAATCACTTTCAAGACGTGCCTGCCAGACAGTTCTGTATGAAATATCACAGGCTCTGACAAGAATGCTTGCACCTGTTATGCCTCACCAGGCAGAAGATATATGGCAAAACATGCCTGAAAAACAAAGAAACGGTATCAAAAGCGTTCTGTTAACGGATTGGCCCAACACTAACGTAAAATGGGTTAACAAAAATATAGAGGAAGAATTTACAAAAATTCTTAAACTCAGAGAAATAGTAACCAAAGCCATTGAACCGTTGAGAGCGGATAAAGTTATCGGAAGTTCTCTTGAAGTAGCTGTGTACGTACAAGGCGGCGATAAAGAACTTCTTGGCAAATATGCACCCGAACTTGCTAATATCTTTATTACATCTCAGGCAGAACTTGCCGACAGCGCTCCTGAAAAAGTTCTGAACAAACTGGAAGAGGACGGTTATACAATTTATGTAACCCACGCTCATGGCGAAAAATGCGACAGATGCTGGAAATACAGAAAACTTGTTAACATCGGTCCGCAAGGCAGCATCTGCCATGATTGTATAAATGCAATCAATGGTGAAGACTAATTACAACGGAATATAACCAATAAAAAGGTTGAAGTAAAAAATACTTCAACCTTTTTTATTACACATTAACAAGCTCTTTTACTTCTTTGCGTTTAATTTTTCTTGTCGTAGTTTTAGGCAAAGGGTTTTTTTGTACAATAATATTTACGGGTCTTTTGTACGGGGCAAGCCGTTCCGACAAAATTTTTACTTCCTGTCTTACTTTTTGCAGCAGCTCCTCATCAGAGTATTTATCTTTAAAGGATTCTGCCGGTACAATAACTGCAACAATATCTTCCGTTCCCTCTTTAGTTCCGGATTTTCTTGATGCACCAAACACACAAACTTCTGCAAATTTATCGCTTTTTTCAAGCACAGATTCTACTTCTTCCGGAAAGACCTTTTTGCCTCCCGAGAGTACTATCATGTTTTTTATCCTGCCTGTGATATGTATATGACCGTCTTTATCAATGTCGGCAATATCACCTGTATGCAGCCAGCCGTCAGAGGTAAAAGCTTCTGCCGTAAGCTGCGGACGGTTATAATAACCTTTCATAACAGACCCGCCCTTTAAAAGCAGCTCTCCTGTTTTTGCATCAACTTTAGCCTGTACACTGTTGAGCGGACGTCCGACAGATGCAATATCGGAGCATTTGTCATAGTTTACACTGACAACAGGGCTTGTTTCTGTCAGTCCGTATCCTTGGAATACTCTTATTCCGATTCTTTCAAAAAATTCGCCGACAGACACATCCAGCGGTGCACCACCAGAGATACAGCCGTAGAACTTACCGCCGAACTTTTTATGGATTTTATGAAACATCAATTTTCTTATTGAATAGAACGGAATAAATTTTGCAGATGCATACATGACTTTGAATAAAAACTGAACTGATTTTGGGGAAGCTTTTATTTCTGATTCTATACCTGATTTTAAAAGTTTTAAAAACGCAGGCACTACTATCATAAAGTTTATATTTTTTTCCTGCATAACAGCCAGTATATCTTTGGGTTTCAGGCTTTTTGTATAGTATATAGAAAGCCCCCAGCTTAAAATCATTGAAAATCCGACTGTCAATTCAAAAAGATGATTCATCGGCAAAATCGAAAGCAGCGAGGTTATCTGTTTGTCGCCAAAAAATTTTCTGTATAAATCAGACAAATCATACAATTGGGTCAGCATGTTGTTAAAACTTATTTCGACCCCTTTAGGTGCGCCTGTCGTGCCTGATGTATAAATGATTAAAGCTGTAGATTTAGAGCTTCTTTGTCTCCATTTTGCATCATAGTTATCAGGAATTGAGTGTATTGAAACGGCTTCTGTATCGGAAACTTCGTCAAGGCAAATAATATGCTTTATTGAATCAACTTCTTTTAGCAGTTCTTCAGCTGTTTGCAAGAATTGTCCGGAGGCTATGATTACTGAAGGCTTGCAGTCGTTTAAAATTGATTTTAATTCATATAGGGTGAGTTTTATATCGAGCGGAACAGTTATCATTCCTGAAATAACAGACGCAAATACTCCCGCTCCGAATTCCGGTCGTGATTCCGATAAAATTGCAAGTCTTTCGCCTTTTGCAACGCCGATATTTTTTATTAAATAACATCCTATTTTGCGGGATAATTTACTTATACCGTTGTATGTATATTCATTCCAGCCCTGTGCATTTTTTATTCCGAGTGCTATACGGTTTTCGTAATCTAAGGTTTTGTTTTGTAAAAAAAGCAAAATATTTCTGTAAATTTTATCTGACTTTTCAGATACAGAAGAGTTGCGTGTTGTCATTTAATTTCCCCAATATTAATTAATAAAGATGCATTACAATTTATTATAAATTATTATGCAAGTTGTTTCCAGTTTCTTCACATATAATTGACCATATGGTCGAGTTCAAAAAAAATATTTATAATAAAATATAATCAGGGGAGTATATTAATATGAAAAAGACCTTTATATTGTTGATAATCGGAATGATAGTCTTTTCAATGGCGGCAAAAGACTCTCAGGCTGCAAGAAAATCTAAAAAATCAGCAGCAGTTGTCACTCAGGATGATATAAACGCTATGACTGTTACTATCGACAATCTTACACGCAAAGTTTATTCAAATTCTTTATTTTCGCCTGAAGATAACTCTAAAATGATTGAAGTAAAAATAAAGCTCGATAATCAGATGCTGGTGTCACCGGATTTGGCTCTTGCTCCTTTGTATTACAAAGCAGGCAATCTTTATCTTGCACGTGAATATAAAAAAGAAGCTATTGAATGCTACCAAACTATTTTAGAAAACTTCCCGGATACTGCACTCGCTCCAAAAGCAGCACAGGCATTAAAAAAAATAGGGGTTGAAATAGTTACCCCGGCTCAGGAGGATGAAGAGGGCATAACAACAGGACAGGCTGCAGACATAAACGATACAATAAGCGGTTCAGAATCTGAACAAAAAGATTTGGAAAGCAGTATACCGGAAGGCAGTAATACTCAGATGTAATTTTTTTAATAATTCAGATAAAAAAAACAAGCTATACAGCTTGTTTTTTTATTATTTACTTTCAAGTTTTAAAAGCTGTTCATAAAGCTTTACCTGCTCATCCGTCAAATTTTTAGGGACGGCAAGACTTATTTTTACGTTCAAATTTCCGTAACCGCCTGATTTTTTAGGAAGCCCGAGTTCCTTTAATCTCAATACAGCTCCGCAGGAAGTTCTCGGCGGAATTTTGATGTTGATATTTCCATGGAGTGTCTGTATTTCTTTTTTAGTACCCACAACGGCCTCAGCCGGAGTAACCTCTATGGTTTTGGTTAAATCTGTACCATTGATTGTATACTCCTTATCCGAGAATTTGACGACAAGGAACAAATCGCCCTTCATTCCGTTGGAAGCAGACTTGCCTTCGCCTTTGAGTCTGATTTTTTGACCTTCTTTTACTTCCGGAGGGATTTTTACATTTAAAGTTTTAGAAAATGTAACGAACCCTGTACCATGGCACTGGCTGCACATTGAACCTACGCCCGAGCAGTTTGTGCATTTTTCGAGATTATTAATTCTTACGCTTACGGGTTTCTGGTTAAATATATCTTTGGCGCTGACTTTTATCTCCTGTGTTATATTCAAGTCAGCCGGCGCTTTTTGTTGTTTGGCAGTTGTTCTTCCTGCGCGTGAAGAAAATCCGCCTAAATCTTCATAAAACGAACCTGCACCGCCTCTTGAACGTGATGAAGCAGAGCTGAATCCTCCGCCGAACAAACTGTTAAAGAAATCGGAAAATCCGCCTAAATCTTCAAAGTTTATACCGGAGGTGCTGTAACTGTATCCGTTGCCGCCGCCAAAGTTAAAGTTTTCGAATCCCGGCGGAGGGGTATAATTTGCACCTGCCTGCCAGTTTGAGCCGAGGCTGTCATAGCGGGCTCTTTTGTCTTTATCTGACAATACTTCAAAGGCTTCATTTATATCTTTAAATTTTGCAGATGCCTCGGGGGTTTTGTTTACGTCAGGGTGATATTTTTTTGCCAGTTTTCTGTATGCTGACTTTATCTCAGCCTGTGTGGCATCCCTTTTTACACCGAGTATTTCATAGTAATCTTTATATTCCATATTCGATTTATGTCTCCGTTGGTATGTTTTTTATTTAATCTAGTGTCGTCTTTTTCGCTTCGAGCTTTCGAAGCTCAAAGACTCACCTTTTCAATGTGTCACTCAAAAAATTCGTTCACGTCACTTTGTTCCTTATCACGAATTTTTCTCGAACAACATATATCATCATGATAATACAAAATATGCTCTAATTAGTTGATTTTAATTATTTATTAATAAAGTTATTCTAAAAATTGCCGATAATATATTTGTCGACTACATAAATTTTTTAATAAGCTTATGAAAAATTTCCTATCAAAATTTTCAATAGTTTTAATTATCGTATGCCTGATGTCTAACGGACTTAGTGCGCAGGCAGGACTATGGGGTAAAAAGTCAAAACAGCAGCCAAAAGAACAAAACGCTAAAACAGAAACATTAACAAAACAGGAAGAAGAAGTATTATCAAGCCCTGTGCCTATACCTGAAGGAATACTGTCTCAGTCGTCTTTTCGTATCAGCGCTATTGACCCTATTTCGGGAGTTGCAAAAAACGGCGGATTTTACCCGGGAGGCAGAGGTGCAAACCAGCTTGTAATTTATACACACAGGATTGGACCAAGGACGGGGACAAATGAATTCGGCGCGGAAGCTATTGTTGTAAACGGTACTGTTGTAAGAATCAGCGGTGCAGATTCAATTATTCCCAAAGGCGGTTTTGTAATAAGCGGTCATGGTAAAGCAAAAACCTGGATGAATTTGAACCTTACAGTAGGTACAAAAATTTATATTGATTACAGAAATATGATGATTAACGCATATTTGACAAACGACAGTTTTATATATGCAACAAAAGAAAAAATTAAAGAAATTGACCAGATGATGCGTTATTACAAAGACAACGATATCTATTACGACGATTCTGTTGCTCATAACTATATTACCAAAGCACTGGATAACCTTAAACGTGCCAACAAACACCCTGACGATACACAAAAATACTCATCAATGGCAATAAATGCAGCTAATAAAGCAATGCAATACGCTCTGCCTTATTATAAAGACGAATTTAAAGGAGTATGGTTAAGACCGACTGAAAAAACACCTGCCGAAATAGAAAAAACTTTGGATAAAGTAAAAAAATACGGTATCGAAACTGTATTTTTAGAAACATACTATCAGGGCAAAACCATATTTCCGTCAGAGACTCTTGCAAAATACGGCGTGCAGCCTCAACGTCCGGAATTTATCGGATTTGATCCTCTTAAAATCTGGGTAGAAGAAGCACATAAACGCGGATTAAAAATATATGTATGGTTTCAAACCTATTATGCAGGTCCGGAAAACCCTATGAATAATCCGATGAATGTTATTTCCGTTTACCCTAAATGGGCTAACGTAACAAAAATGAAATACAATTCATCGACTCCTGTTGCTTCCTTATCAGAGCATAACGGTTACTTTATAGATCCGGCAAACCCTGAAGTACAGACATATCTTCTGACTTTGCTTGAAGAAATTATTACACGCTACAAACCCGACGGAATAAATCTCGATTACATAAGATACCCGCAAAGCATAAGCGCAAAATTCTCGGGTTATGAACTTTCAAACTGGGGATATACAGAATATGCAAGGAACGAGTTTAAAAAAGCAATGAATGTTGATCCGGTTGATATAAAATACGGGACACCGATGTGGGATGCCTGGGCAAAATATCGTCAAAACAAAGTTACAAGCTTTGTATTTAAATCAAAACAACTTACTTCAAAATACAATATTCCGCTGACAGCTGTAATATTTCCTGACAGATACAAAAGCATGGAAGTAAAAATGCAGGATTGGAAAACCTGGTCTGATAATAACTATATAAACGGATTTACGCCGCTTATTTTGACGTGCGATAAAGATACGGCTGTTTATTTAATCAATGATATCCGTATAAATTCAAAGCAAAATACAAAGATTTATCCGGGTCTGTTTGTCACTTTTATGAACGGAAACCCTGATGATTTATTGCGTCAGATACATGAAAGCAGAAAACTTAAAACATCGGGTATTGTATTGTTTGACTACGCTCACTTAGACAAAAAATACACTGATGTGCTGCTGACAAATGCATTCACACCCGCTCCACCGCCTCAAACAACGCTGTCTCAGGAAAGTATTCCTGCAAAGCAAGAAAAAGTAGAACAGAAGAAAAAGAAAAAATTCTTATGGTTTGGCAAAAAAGAAGAACTTACAATAAATGCTTCTTATGTACCGACACCAAAACTGGCGACAACTCCCGGGAAAAAATAGATTAGAACTCACGTTCAGTTGTTCTTTTGACGGTTTCTTTTAAATCATCGATAATATTCGCAATTTTTTCTATATTTTTCGGTAAATTAAAAAATCTTTTTGTTGCTTCAGGTGTTCCTGTTTTAATCAAAGTGTAAGCGTTAGCACCTTTATCATTATTGAGTTCTATCTTGACCATTGAAGCACCGTCTTTATTAAGACCGGAAATATATGCTTTACTGCCTATTTCGGCAATATCAACAGGAACTTTATAACTGTTTTTTACCGGAGCATTAGCAAGATGCAGGCAAGCTTTTTTAATACTTTCTATTTCAGACTGAGTTGCCTTAAAATTAATTCTGTTATTATTAATCTGCTGTATGCTGTTCATAATAAATTCCTTTATTTGATTATTCTAATACTTGTAAAACCATTTTTTTGCTTTGAAATTGTAAATTGTAACATATATTAATCATGAGCCAATTTTAAAAGATTTTCGACCTTTAATATTTCCGGATAGCCCTGTGGAAACTGTGGATATACCGGTTCAGCCAGATTTTTAACCTCTGCCTGTCTAAAAGAATCCCAGAGTTTGTTCAAATATTTTTGGGAAAATTCGTCTGCTGTGTTACTGTTTTTTCTTTCCAACACTTCGGCATAGGCATTTTGAATCTTTTTAGCCAGTTCTTTTTGTTCCGGCGTATATTTAGACATATCAAGCGGTTTGCCCTGACGCATGTCATAAAGAATGTGTTCTATATCGCCCCATTTTGTTGTGTGAACACCGCCTACCTGAATTTCCGTATTCACACCGTTTATACGTGCATTAATATTTGTTCTTGTATATCCGGCTGGCTTTTCTGTAAAAGCGGCAATAGTTTCTTTTACTTTGCCGGATGGTGTTTTATAATCCAACAGTGCAAATTTATCTCTTATTTCCGTATTGCCGTATGGTTTTATGCCTTTTCCGTAATAATCTTCAAAACTTGTTAAAGTAAAGTTTTTGGGGTTACTCTTTTGATATTCTAGAATGCTGTCATACAGTTTCAGCGAGCTTTCACGTCCGAGTGTTTTTTCACTATTTAAAATATAACGGAAGCCGTAAGAATCGCCCACAACTTCTCTTGTTCCTTTTCCGAACATGATGTCATAAATTTGTTCTTTTACGGATTCATAGCCTTTCTTTTGAAAACCCGTGAATTTCTTTTTAATTTTACTTGCGGTAGAATCAACTCCTTTAACCCTTGCGCTTAATTTTGCATCTATACCGGAATCAGACAGTATTTTATTTGCAATTTTTTCCAATTCTTTGCTCTGTTGGGTTATATCTTCGACAATCCTTGCTGCGTGCTGATTTGCAACTTCGGGTTTACTCATTGTTTTACAATATGCATCAAATAATGTAGTTGTTTTTTCTTTTGCAGCTTTGTTTTCTAAAGCTTTGCAAAAAGCTTCGCATATTGCAGTCGGCTGTTTACCGGCATTTTTTGTCTTATAAATAATACTGCCGAAAGCCTGTGCAGTTTTTGCTATATTAATCATAACCTATCCTTAAAAACTAACCTTATTTTTATAAAGTATTTTTGTTAGCAGAAATTGCCTTTGATTTTGTTAAATTTTTATTATTTTTTTTACAAAGAGAAGTCGGAAAGTTTTTATCTTTGATTTATACTTATTTATAAAATTATTAAGAGGAGAAAAAATTATATGAAAAAACTATTTTCAGCTATATTTTCAATAATCGTTTTAGGCTGTTTTGCCGCTGCTCAAGCACAAGAGCCTCAGGCAGAAATGCTGGCTGCGTTTTCTCAAAAACCATTACAACAAAATGTCTTGTGGGTAGGTACATTCCAGATGGTATGGAATGAATTTCAGGACAACATTGTAAAAGGTCCGATAAAATTTAAAAACCAAAAATCAGAACTTGCCGATATATTAAACAAACAGGAATTTTCTAAAGCAATGCTTTCAGAAGATTCATATTATACAGCATACGGCAAAACTGACCTCGAATTAAAAAAACAAATTGAAGATGCTATTATGCAGAAATTCAATGAAAAAAGCGAACTCCTAGACAAAATCAACTGGACAGACCCAAACAGAGCATACCTTTTATATGCGATGCTGGTTAAAAACTTTGAATTTCCGGCAAGGTTTGATGTTCTGAAAAAAGAAAATTTCGGCAAAGATAATGAACCTGTGGCTTATTTCGGTATAGACAAAAAGAGCAAAGCTCATTTGTATAAAAATGTAAGAGTTCTTTTTTATAACAACCCGTGGGATTATGCAGTAGCTTTAAATTCCGATAAAGATGAAGTCATTTTATACAGAACAAATTCCCGTAAAAATTTCTCTGAATTGTATTCTGTTTTGAATAAAAAATCCCAAAAGTATAAAGGTAACAAAAACTTTATTGCCGGCGATCAGCTTAAAGTTCCGTATATGAGTATAAAAACTGATGTTTCTTACGATGCTTTATGCGGAAAATTAATAGAAAATACAGACAAGTTATATATTGATAAAGCATTGCAAACTGTTCAATTTAATATGAATAATACCGGTGTAAAATTAAAAAGTGAAGCTGTTATGAATATTATGACAATGTCTATGCCGTTAACTGTTAATGCAAAAGGCAGAAACTTCTTCTTTAATAAAACATTTGTGTTATTTATGAAAGAAAAAGACAAACAAATGCCGTACTTTGCACTAAGGGTAAAAGATATGTCTGTTTATAAATATCAAGGAGAAATTAAGTAGGTAGTAAAAATGACAGTATACACTGAACATTTTTTAATAAACACACGCGGTTTCACAGATATTATAGACATTACGGAAAAAGTAAAAGCAGCTGTTTATCAGCATAATCTTAAAGAAGGTAATGTTGTAGTCGCGCTTGCGGGAAGCACTGCGTCTATAACTACCATAGAATATGAGCCAGGGCTTGTGAAAGATTTGCCGGATGTGCTGGATGAGATTGCTCCAATGGATAAAGAATATCATCACGATGACACATGGCACGACGGCAACGGTTATGCGCATATAAGAGCGGCTATGTTCGGCAGTTCAATAAGTGTACCGCTGATAGACGGTGCGCTGCTGCTCGGCACATGGCAGCAGATTGTGCTTATTGACTTTGACAACAAACCCCGTGCAAGAAATATCTATGTGCAGATAATCTGCTAAATATCTACAGGCGCCATCATTTGAATAAGCGTGCTGATAGTTGTTTCCATTGTTACTGAATCAGACACTCTCTGCTGTAAAAATGCATTAATCTGCGGCATCATCTCTATTGCAATATCTAATCTGGGGTTAGAGCCTGCCACGTACATACCTACATCGATTAAGTCTTTGTTTTCTCTGTACAGAGCCATTGCACGGCGCATTTTTGCTGCAGCTTCTTTGTGTTCCGGAGAAGCAATGGCAGACATAAGACGGGAAATACTTCCCAAGATATCAATAGCCGGATAGTGGTTCATCTCTGCAACTTTTCTGCTTAAGAAAATGTGACCGTCAGTGATACCTCGCACTGTATCTACGATAGGGTCATTAATGTCATCACCTTCCATAAGTACCGTATAAAGTGCAGTGATAGACCCTTTAGGGCTGTTACCGGCACGTTCGAGAACTTTTTGAAGCCAGGAGAAAATTGAAGGCGGATAACCTTTCATAGTAGGCGGTTCGCCGATAGACAGCCCTACTTCACGTCCTGCCATTGCACAACGGGTTACGGTATCTGTCATTAAGAAAACTTTTTTACCCTGATCTCTGAAATATTCACAAACAGAAGTTGCTGCCTGCAAACATTTTTGACGAATCAACGGAGGCTGGTCGCCTGTTGAACATACAAGCACGGATTTTTTCATACCTTCTTCGCCGAGAGAATCTTCAATAAACTCTTTTACCTCTCTGCCGCGTTCTCCTATCAATGCAACGACGTTAACATCCGCGTCGGAGTTTCTCGCAATCATACCGAGCATCGTACTTTTACCTACTCCTGAACCTGCAAACAGCCCCATACGCTGTCCTGCGCCCATTGTTAAGGTTGCATCTATGGCTCTTACGCCTGTTGAAAACATTGTATTGATAATCGGTCTGTCAAAAGGACTCGGGGCAGGTCCGTCAATAGAGACAAAGCTGGCATTAGATGTGTCAAGCGGCTTGCCGTCTATTGGTTCGCCCATAGGGCTAATCAATCTACCGAGTAAAAAATCTCCGACAGGAAGCATAATCGGTTTTCCGACAGTCTGCACAAGACTGCCCTGCCCTATTCCTGCGCCGTCATATAACAAAAGAAGCTGGGCCGTATCACCCTTAAAAGCAACAACTTCCGCCGGCTTTTTTTCACCTGTGTATGTTTCTATAAAACACAAATCACCGATTTTTAATCCGGGGAGTTTTACTTCAACAGTCAATCCTAAAAGTTTTGATACAGAGCCTTTGTACTGATACATCGGGGTAGAGTCTATGATTTCGTAGGCTCTTTTTTTCATATATTCAATTGAACGTTCTGTGGATTGTTCAAGCATTCTTCTTATCCTTATTGATAATCAGGTGAATACATCTCGCCTATTGTATCAACAGCTTCAACCCTGATATCCGTAATCAGCTCACTGTAAGAAATAACAACGATTGTCGGAATATGTCTTTCAAGCAGCTGATACAATGGCAGTCTGATTCTGGGCGAGCAGAGTATAACAGGCTGTCTGCCTACTGTCTGGTGTGCTCTCATAAGAGTGGAGGCAGTTGTTTCTATAAGTTCCTGTACCTGCATAGGATTTAACAGAAACATTGTCCCCAGCTCTGTTCTCTGGCAGCTGTCATCGAGTGTTTTTTCCCATTCACTGGACAGTGTAAGAGCATAAAGAATTTTGTCTTCCGTACAGTTAGACAAACAAATTTGACGACCTAATGCAGCTCTGATACGTTCGGACAAAATATCAGGTTCTTTGGAAAATCTTGCGTAGTCGCATAATCTTTCAAAGATAAATATAATATCTTTTATGGAAACTTTTTCTCGAATCAGGTTAACAAATATCTTTCTCAAGTCGCTGGTTGAAATAATTGCGGGTACAAGGTCATTAACAAGCGTCGGGTCTTGGGATTTAACAAGTTCCATAAGTTTAAGAACATCGGTTTTAGTCATAACCTCATCAACGTATTTTCTTACACACTCTTGCAGGTGTGTAACAATTACGTCAACGGAGTCAACGGCAGTAAGGTGATCGTTTTCATCAATCTGCGACGGGTCAATCCAGTACGCATTAGCCTGATAAGTAGGATCTATATTTACAATAGTATCAGCAGGAGCAGGTTTGCCCGTAGAATCCCACTGATCTGCAATAACCATAAGTTTTCCAGGATATACAAAGCCGGAAGCAACTTTGTTGCCGCGAATTGAAATCAAATATTCGTTTGCGTCTAATGCAGATGAATCCATAATTCTTATGTTAGGAATAATATATCCAAGCTCATCTGTTACACGCTGACGCAAAGCTGCAATTTTAGCAAGCAGCTGACCTTCCTGATCAGGGTCTGCGATAGGCAGCAAGCCTGAACCTACCTGCAAGCTCAAAACATCAACCCCCAAACGTTCATACATTTTGTTCGGGTTAACAAGGTCTTGCATGTTTTGTTTAACATTTTCTAATTGTCCTAATTGTGCTTGAACATCTTGATTAACGAGTACAGAGAACGCCGCAATTGTAATAACTACAGCAAATACAGTGAACGGAAACCAGGGCAATCCTGTCCAGTGGCTTGTTGCCGCAATCAAAAGCAGGAAGCCTACAGCACAGAACAAACTCATCGGCTTGCTCAAAATCTGACCGGCAACATCTGTTGCCAAGCTCGGGCTGGCAGCTGACGCACGGGTCATAACGATACCGGCTGAAATAGCCATTAACAATGACGGAACTTGAGAGGACAAACCGTCACCTATTGTCAGGATTGTATATTTAGAAACCGCATCGGCAACAGGAAGACCCTGCTGTAATACACCGATACACAAGCCGCCTACAATGTTGATGATTACGATGATGATACCTGCCATGGTATCACCTTTTACAAACTTCATAGCACCGTCCATTGAACCGAACAGAGCTGATTCTCTTTGTAAATCTTCACGTCTTTTTACCGCTTCATCCGGTGAAATTAATCCTGCGTTAAAGTCCGCGTCAATGGTCATCTGTTTACCAGGCATAGCATCCAATGCAAACCTTGCCGATACCTCTGCGATACGTTCAGCACCTTTTGTGATTACCATAAACTGAACAATGGTGATAATTATAAATATAACACCGCCGACGACCATATTACCGCCGGTTACGAACGTTCCGAAAGCGTGAATAACTTCCCCCGCCTCACCTTTGGCAAGAATTAACCTTGTGGAAGCAATACCTAATACAAGCCTGAACATTGTACCGATAAGAATAATAGACGGAAATGCAGCTAATTCCAAGGGCTTTTGAATATACAACGATATCATCAAAAGAACAATACCGAGGGTTATGTTCAAAGAAATTGAAAAGTTAATAATCCAGGTAGGCACTTCTATAAGCAGGATAAGTATCAGCGCTACGACAAATATCGCCAGTGATAATTCTGTTATTGTATTTGAACCCTGTGCACCTGCCATTAGATTTGTTTAAATGCCTCCTTGATTAATTCAAGCTGTGTTTTTATGTTTGCATCAATAATTCCGTTTGATGTTTCTATAATTGCCGAACCTTCTTCTACATCTTTATCGCCCGATACATAGATTTTTGCCTCAAATTGTCCGGAGGACAAAAGATTGGGCACAATATCTTTTGTATATTCAACATCGGTCGGATTTACCTTAAGTATAATTTTATTTTCGTCTTTAGCAAGACTTTTTAATGCATCTTTAACAATTTCATCCAGTATTGTTCTGTCGCTGGCAACTTCTTTTTTTATAATTTTTTCAGCAACTTTTAAAGATATATCCAGAATATCCTCTGATATTTTTTTGTATACAACATCTTTATAGCTAAAAAATTCTTCTATGGCATGTTTTAATGTTTTGACAGAAGCGTGGGCTTCAATAAGCCCTTTTTCATATCCTTCTTTTGACGCCTGTTCTTTAATCGCAATAGCCTCTTGCTGGGCGCGGGAAATTAAATTTCTGTCATCTATACGGCGATATCCCCGTCTTCTGTCCCCTCTGCGTCTTTCCGCTCTTTGATTAAATTCAATTTCATCAAAATTAAAACCGGCAAAAATATCTGTTTTGTCTTCTTTTTGTTCGGGTTCTTCCGCTTGTACAGCAGAAATTTCCTCAGTCTCCTGCGGCTGAGGTTGTTCCGTAATCTCCTGTATTGTTTCCTGTGCCGGAGGCGGAGCAGGAGGGTCTTTTCTTTTAGGTTTTAATATTTTATTTTGATTATATTTTTTTATTATCATCCGTTAACTTATCCTGCAGGTGTTATTAACGTGTAAGTTTTTCTTCAAGGTGATTGCAAATTATATCTGCAATACGAGGTGTTATTGTTGAATTTCTGTTACCTGAAGAGGCGTTTGCAACATAATCCTTTATTGCTTTTCGTTCTCTTCCAATAATATTAGAAATTTTTGAAATATCCGAATTTTTTACAATATTATATATTTTTTTATTAATTCTTGCCGGATTGATTTTTTTTGATTTGGGTAAAGAATTTTTTATCTCCTTCAAGCCTTTAGCTACAATATTGGGATCAAGTTTATTTTCCAAATCATCCATCGCCGCATAATCTCTAAGAATTGCGGCATCATTTTCGTCGAATCTTTCTATAAGCCCCTGCTGCTTATCAGGCGGCAGATGTCTTAAAACAATCGCAAATGTAGCAAGTTTAAGAATTTTAGTATCACTCAACTGATTTGCATAGCTGTTATCAACAGGAGTACCATTTTGAGCACTTGCTGCTGCCTGTTGCTGCTGTGCAGCCTGTTGTTGGGCTTCCTGCTCTGCTGCCTGCTGCGCCATTTCATCTATATTAGAGTGGCTCAAAGCTTCTGCAACCTGTGCATCATTTAATATACCTCTGTTTTTGAGCTCTTCTAATGCTTCCGTATAAGCCTTTTTTACCTGAAATTCAACTACGGCAATCATATCAGGCTGCGGCATATTTTTTATCGTAGCAGTTTTAGCTATTTCAAATATTGTAAAAGCTATCTTTTGCAGTATACCGTCTCTGAACTGGGGATCAATATTGCTTCTTATAATATCAATAGCTTTGTGAAACGACCATTCGCCTATAAATTGCGTAATAATAGAAGCCTGATGTGCATTAAGTGTTATTGTTGTATCATTAGCAAGCGCCTCACCTGCCATATAGCAAAAGTTATGCACAATATTAATAATATACTGCCTGTCAGGATCAGCAATATCGGGAGGCAGTGCCGGACCTACTTCTGCTGAAATATTTTTGGCAAATTCTTTATAATCAAAACCTTCTATTGGCAATTTATTCTCCCCCTGTTAATATTTTGGAAGTTTTTTTAAGATAGCTTCACACCGGCTTACGCCTTCTTCCGCCTGTCAAATCAAAGATTTGTTCGCTCCGGTAAAATTACCTCCGCAACGGCGGTCTTTTGTTGTTTCGCCCTCCCTGACTTGACCTTCGTCAAGCCCGTTCGGGCTTCACACCGGCTTACGCCTTTTTTGCTCCTGTGGGCTTCGGACTTACGTCCTGCAGTCCTACGTCGCCGTTGTTATGTTCCGCTTTTCGGTCTTTCAGTTCTGAAAGCCCTGCAAAGCTTCACACCGGCTTACGCCTTTTCTATCCAGCTTTTGACGTGGTCAGCTACATCTTCGTTTTCCAACCCTTCGAGTTCTGCAGCTATATCAGCCAAAGTTGAATTAAGTTCGGGTATGGTTTGTCTTGCCTGTTTTTGTTCAAGCATACCCTGTGCCAGCTGGGTTTGTCTTTCGATAAGCTCAGCTGCTTTGAGATTTACATCTCTTATTTGTTTTTCCTGATCTTGAGTCTTTTCTCTAAGCATTTCAATTTCTTCTTTCTGCTTTTGCTGGGCAGCCTTAACTCTGTCTGAGAGGAATTTAAGACCTACTCCAAGCCCTATCAGAATAAGTGCAATTGCTATCCACCACGGGTTGCCTGTTGAATCAGGTTTTGGCAAAGATTCGGGTTTGTCGCCTGCAAGGAACGGATCGACAGAATCTGAAAATGCAATTTCTACGTTTTCTGCTTTAGCTTTAGGTGAAGCTGCTCTTGCAATAAGTTCTTTTAATTCTTCCAACGTCATATTGGCAGGGATTGCACTTTCTTCAAGAGTTACCGCAATAGAAATATCTTCAATAGTTCCCGGTTTCACAAGTTCGCTTGTTTGAACTTTAGGCACGCCGTACTGGGATTCTCTTGCTGTTCTTGAATAGCTTCTGTTTTGTGCGGAGTCAGCATTGTTGGCAGGTAAGCCGTTAGGCAGGTAAACACTGACAGCGCTTATTCCCTTGTTTGTATCTCTTGTCTGATCGCCCAAACCTTCCGAGAAAGTTTGTTCTGTCAAAGAAGTTTTCTTTGTAGGATCAAAATCTATAGCATCTTTTTGCATAGGAGATTGTCTTAAATATGTGCTGACAGTCACGGCGTAATTGCCTTTTCCTATTAATTTATCCAGCTGTGTTTTGACTTTTGCCTGCATATACTGGTCATTTTCTTCGAGTTTTGCAAGCATATCATCATCAGCCGATGCTATAGAATCATATACGTTACCGTTTGTATCAGTGATGGAAATATTTTCCGCATCCAGTCCGTTTACTGAACCCAACAGGAGGTTTCTGATTGCTTTAACCTTCATGTTATCGAGTTTTTCGCCGCTTGGCATAACAATTTGCACAGTTGCCGTAATAGGTTTTTGATCCTGTTCAAACATTACCTGTTCAGGAATGGAAACAAATACCGAGGCATTTTCTATAGGCGGAATTTTTCTTATCAAACGTGATAACTCACCGTTAATGGCACGTGTAAGACGGATTCTTTTATCTTCTTTTGTTGATGTAAAATCGCCTTTATCAAATATTTCAAGACCTATATTCTGGTCGACAAGTCCGCTTTTTACAATGGCTAAAAGCGCTCTGTCTCTTTGGGTCATTGTATATTTTTTCAAATACAATACTGATTTTTGACCGTCCATACGTCTGTCTGCAGTAATGCCTTCTCTTGCAAGAAGTGCTTGAATTTCAATAGCTTTACCGAGATTATCCGTAGTTAAAAGGTCAAGAGGCTGGTCAATAACTTTTTCTTTTACGGTTTTGGGAGCACCCGAGTTGTTGGACGACACAACAATACCCACTGTTATAAACAGTGCCAAAACGACTACGAGTCCCCCTATTATCCCATACAGTAATGGCTTATTTGCGAGTATTTTTTGAAAATCCATCTATAGTTTTTTCCTGCCTCATTTAGATTATACTATCAATTACGGTAGAAGTTAACTCCTGATGCACGATTTCGCTTAATTTTCATACATATGGAGGATAAAATCTACTCCTTTAAATTAATGATTTTTTTTCAAAAGTCATGTTATTTAAAAAACTCTGCCGGAATTTCATTACACATACAATGGATTCCGCCGCCCTCGTGTTCCAATAGCTCAGCCATTTTTCCGTTGTTGCCTTCTATAAAGTACACATCATCTTTTTTAACATAAGGTTCAAGACTTTTTGTCAGCATTTTTTCAAAATCAAAGTCAATCTTTTCCGAAATCTCTGGAGTTAACCCGTAATCCTTGTTTAAATTCGATTTGTTGGTTACAAACACAAGCGAACCGTCATTTTTTTGATGCACAACTGCATTCATATAATTGAGGTAATGGACTAAATCATCTTTGTGTTTATCCGGTATTGCATAATACACGCGTCCAGGAATAAAAATCGGAGAATATCCGTTATCTTTTAAAATGGCTGCAATTTCATCCGCTTTAGGATTTTTACCTTTTTTAACATCTTTTTCAAAATCTTTTAATAACAGTTTTAAACTGTTTTTTACCTCACCAAGTTCTTTTATTTCTGCTTTTGTACATTGTTTTGATGCTATATATTTGCCGGCATTGCTTATAGCTTTTTTTATTTCTTTTATTGTCAATCTGTCATCTGCAACCAGAACTCTTTTGTTATCCAGAGGTCTGATAAACATATCAAGGTGAAAATCTGCCTGAGGCAAAGGTATAACCTTTGATACCCCGTATTTTTGTTTTAAATAATCGGCACTGTTTTTCAGCAATTCGTTTTCGCCGACAAAGAGCTCTTCTTTATTTCCGTTTTTAACAAAGAATAAATTGCCGCCTTCTATGAAGTTATCACAGTCCGTATATTTCCCTTTTGTAAGACTTGCCACCCTTCTTGCAAAATCTGCATCTATTCTTATGGAATCCTGTAAAACTCTGTTTTCCGGTGTTAAAACAGCCATATCCTGCGCCCATTTAGAAAATCCGGAAGTACATATCTTAAAAAATTTCTTTATGGTATCCAAATTTGCGTACAATTTGTTTGTCTGGTTTGTAAAATATACTTTAAAACCTTCTTTTTGTCCTATATCAGACATTTGTTTAATTATTTCAAAAGATTCTGGATTGTCATTAATCGTCATTACAACAGAGTTTAAAGGTCTTGCATCATAGCCTTTAAAAGCGGGTTTTTTCCGACAATTTATATTGCAATTATTTATATTATTAATAGTGATACTCATACCACGGCTAAAACATGTAAAACAAAAAAATTGCCCTTTTACATTATTTTAACTTTGGCATAACCCATTTAACAATATCTTTGCTCATTTGAGGGTTAGCCTTGAGCATCATCATACCCATACCGCCCTGCGGATATATTTTGAGGTTATATTCCGCCTGGGCAAATTTTTTAAGGGTATTAGCTTCTTTTTTTGAATGATTATCCCTGTTGCTGGCTATGGACATTATCGGTATATTGCCTAAATTTGTCATCGATATGGGAATATACAGTCCTTTAAAACTGCTTGTCGGAGATATTAAAACAAGGGCTTTTGGTTTGTTAACCATTTTTTCACTGACCAGCACGGCTGTATTTGCACCTATATCCGCACCGACAATAGCATATTTTGTTGTGGAAATATCTTTATAGTTGCTTGCAAGATATTTTAAAATATCAGTGATATCTTTAGGATAAATTGCATACTGTTTGTCTGAATAATATCTCCAGGAGCGTATCCTGAAATCCGAATCGTAGACACTTTGCCCGTGCCCGCGCAAATCAATAACAAGTGCAGCTGTTCCCGCATCAACAAAATCCTGAACAAGGCTGCCCCAATCATCACTGGAATAGCCTATTGAATGCAAAAAAACGACAACAGGATAAACTTTGGCTTTTTGTTTAGGGTAATAGAGTTTTGATTTTATAACAAAGTTGTCATCTGTTTCATATGTAAGGTTTACATAAGATACTTTTTTCTTTGCCGCAGCATAAGAAATTAAAGGTGTAAACATCACCAGCACAAATAGTATCGCTAATATTTTTTTAATCATAGTTAGTTTTAAAATTCTCTTCTCTTTGAATTTTGGAATTATCTGGATAACAGACATTCCAGTGCGTTAACAAGCGTCGGGTCCCATTTACTTTCGGATTCTTCTTTAACAATTTTCAACGCTTCTTCTTCGCTCATAGCTTTTCTGTATGGTCGATCTTCTCTCAATGCGCAATATGCATCAGCAAGCGCAATGATTCTTGAGCCGAGAGGTATGCTGTTTCCGCTCAAACCTTCAGGTTCGCCTCTGCCGTCCCAGCGTTCTTTGTGATAATGGATATAAGGGATAACTTCAGATAAGAAGTTAATACTCATAAGCAGGCTTACGCCGACATTCGGATGGTTTTGCAGTGCATCCCAATCTTCTTTGGAAAGTTTTTCTTTTTTATTAAATAACTCTTCCGGCAAAGTAATTTTACCGATATTCTGTAAAAGTCCTGCGTAATATATCAGGTCTTTGGTTTTTTCATTCAATCCAAGATATTCACACAGCATTTTTGCCATATCCGCAACATGCTGGGAATGATTGTTATGATATTCACTCTTTGCATCTACAGCTTTTGCCAGCATTTCTACAAAATTTTGCTGTTCTGTACCGAGATCGCCTATTACGGCGGTAAGCTCGGCACGATAATGCTGTAGCTCAGCACTTGTTACTTCCGTATCTTCCATTAACTTAGATGTTTCATCGGTTAATTTTTGCAAAATCATTGATATCGCAAAAAGACGGGATGTAACTTTGATAAGTTTTATAAATTCTTCTGATATAGTTTTGCCGTCTTGCGGTAAAAGCATAATCACACCGGCATTTTCTGCCCCGTAATGCATAGAAATGTGAATAAGATCAGGGTTGTCACAATCTATAACGGAATCAGGGTCAACCGATGAACCCACGAGCACTATACCCGTAGAATCGTTTTCCATACCTGTAGCATATTCATTGGCAAGAAATATATGGCACTCTTTTGCATCAATCATCTGCACAATGGTTTTTGCAATCGAATTATAAATTATATAATCCTCTTTATTGGTAAAACCCAATACACTCAGGGTGTTATTTATGGAATAAATCGAAATAAGTTCTTTTAACTGCTTTTTTAAACTCTCTGATTTATCTCTGGAATCATGTTGTTTGATTTTTTGTGCAAGTTCTTCGGATATCAAATGTTCTGTTAAAAAATCTCCCAAATTAAGTGCAAAAATTTCCTCAAGCGGATCATCCCCTAATAGCTCTGCACTTCTTGAAAATACCGATACTCCGTTTTCTTCTGATTTATTATAGTTTTCTTTTGTCATGGCTGAATCCTATTAACTTCCGTATATTTATTATCGGCATGACAGCAAAAAACTTTATAGCAAAACAGCAAAATTTATACTTTTGTTTAAAAAACTTAATACTTTCATAAACATAAAGCTATACAACAGTTTTAGTGTGTATTTGATATTTTTGCCTGTTGCTGCCCGGATTGATGTCCGTTACGGTATCCGATACCTGCTCGATAAGCGGAAACGGAATATAACATAGGCAAGACAGGTCCTATCCATTTTAAACCTGATACAAAACCAACAGACGCAACATCATCCAGATGCAAACTTACATCAAGAGCTTCCGGATGGCGTTCGGAATTTAAATTTTTAACCATTTCTTTGAATGTTTTATGTTCATTCTTTTTATTTTTTTCAAATAACGGATTTATATAGTTTTTGCCGATAAAGTTTGCTATAGCATTGCCTGCAACAAGCCCGACTCCTAAAACACCTGTTAGCATTGCAACAAATCTTGCGGTTTTGGATTTTACGTTAAAGGCATTCATTGTCAATGCTCCCAGACCCGCACCTACATTGCAAAGTGCAATATTATTTAAATACTGATATGTGCCTTCTTTTATTTTGTCGGGGAACTGTTTTTTCCAATCGTCTTTAACAAGTTTATCTCCGACTACACCGCCGGCAATTCCGCCCAATACAGGTATAAGCCCAAGCCATGACAATTTCAACAGGTCTGCAAAAGGAGCTTCGCTTTCTGCATCGGGAATAACTTTGGAAATGAGTTTTTCATCTTTAAATTTTTCTTTGAACTCTTTCATAAGAGTTTTTACTTCTTTAAACTTAAGCACCTTGTCATTATTAACTTTTTCGACAAGCTCTCTGGCTTTTGAGGATAAAGGCTTGGCAAGTATTTGTGCAATACCTTCCTTGTCGGATTCCGGAAGTTCAATTATGCCTTCAAAAATTTCTTTGCCTTTTATTTTTAACCCTCTTGTGGCAAGCAACGCCGACGCAACAGTAAAACCGAGTACGGAAATATTTTTAACTGCACGTTTTTTGCGCTGTTCTTTCGGGGTGTGCATCGTATCATATATGCCGTAACCGGCGGCAGTTCCTGTTAAAACAGATGGCATGACATTATATAATTTTTCAACAAGTGCGGGCTGATCAAGGTATTTGCCAAAGACTCTGGCATTGCCCGATATTTTAGAAACCGGTATTATTGGCATTTTACATATCCTTTAAAAAATATTCATGCAAATGATTTGCATTTGCATGAATATTAAAACACTTTAAAATTATTAATCAAGGTATAAAAATACAATTATCATAATTAAATAGTTCTCATCTTGGATTGAAAAATCAGCAAAAAAAAAGCTATGAATAGATTAGGGATATGCGTATCGTCGTCTTTATTTAAGGAGTATAGTGTTATTTTACATATACTTTGGTTATATAAAATCATTCATTGTTATGAATAATTTTTTGACGCTCATACATTTATTCGACATGAACATGACTTTTTTTTAGAAATCATTAAATTAAAGTAGTGCTAAAAAAGTTTCTCAAACAGCTTAAAAAAGCACAGCTACGGTGCAGGCATGGCAAAACTACGCCAAAAGTATGATATTTATACCAAAAGTTTAATTTATCATGCAGCTGTTCCGATAACGTTAACAGGGCAAAATTATAACAAGGGTGTTAAAATTTGTATAACAGTATTTATCCGGTACAAATAAAACCATATGTGCCGCCGCAGAACCAGAAACAGGTCGACGGCAAGGAAGAGAACGAGTCTTCCCAATCGTCTGATATGTATAAAAGCAGACGTTCGGGCGGTACTGACCCTTACGGAGCAACAGACCCGAACGGAAGAAGCTCTTACCCGAGACATGAATATCCTAACGGTCAAAAATCTACAATTGATTATTCTAAGTCTAAAGTTAATATTGCCCAGATTATTACGGATTTTAAAAGCACAGCTAATGCAATAGGTGCACCCCCGACTATTATACAGGAGGTGGATCAGTATCTTGCACTTGCTGAAAATCAGTCTTTAAAAAATGACCCCGACAAAAAACTTATACAGTCTAATTTAAAGAATGCCTCAAACGTTCTTGACAAATTTATTTCGCAAACTTTGAATAAAAAATCCAAAGTTGTTGAAAATTGGATTGAGGCACTGTTCTTGCAGCAGGTGGATTACAAATCCGACCCGTCTACAGTTAATGAGGATTTTCTGGTAAAACTTCCCGACAAAGAAACCGGAGATATGAAACCTATCTCTCAAAATCTTGCGGCACAAGCTGCACAGGAAACTCCTCAAATTGAAAACACTCAAATTCAGCAGGAAGAAATTGAGCAACCCCGGGAAACTCAACAGGAAATTGAACAACAGCCCGCAGAACAGCCAAAGCGTTCTAATGTTTATATTCCTCAGGATGCGCAAGTCAGAAAGTCCTTTTTACAAGGCAAAAAGTACGTTTCCATTAACCAAACTTCAAAAGCAATAGAGGCATTTAACGCTGCTTTGACTCAGGCACAATACATTGGTGACACCAACGCTGAGGGCATGGCAAGTTTTGAACTGGGAAAAATTTACGATAATCAGGATAACCTTGATAAGGCTCTCGGGTTATACAATCAGGCTTACAGAGCTTCTAACGATAACAACTTAAAGGCTCAGGCGCTTTATGCAATGGCTGAGATATATAATGATGTCGTATATTTTGAACCGGCAATGGACCATTATTTTGCAGCCATTTCTTATGCAGGAGAAGCCGAAAACCTTAATGCCCAGACAAAAGCTTTATCAGACATTGCAGATATGTACGCGGAAAGATACGACGTTGCACAGACTTATAAATTCTACGGTGCAGCAAAAAATATTGCCCTTGAAACAAATAATCCAAAAATCATGGGAGCTATCTGGTCACGCAGCGGGGATTCCATGAGTATTTTGAATGAAAATGTTAATGCCCTGCAAGATTACAAATCTTCTGCCCGTTTTTATGAACAGGCAGAATCACCCGTAAAAATGGCAAAAAATTATGAAAAAGCTTCTATTGTCATGAGAAAATTAGGCAACAGAAAAAAAGCCCAATCATTGCTTGAAAAAGCACATATGCTTGCAGTTAGAGCTGCAGATGCTGATTATGCCCAAAAAATCGAAAAACAATTAAATGTAATCTAAAAATTTTTCGTCTATAATATTTGTGTATTACAGCAAGGACAATGTTATGGACGAAAAACAATTTAAAAGTGAACTTGATAACGCGATGAAGCTTTTTCATCAGCGCGACTTTGAAGCAGCTTTAGACAAATTCAAAGTTCTTCTTGATGCTGACAATAAAAATGCACACCTTTATAATAACATTGGTCTTTGTTATGCACATCTGGGGCAAAACGCTCAGGCGGAAGAATATTACAAAAAAGCACTGTTTATTGACGACAAACTTGTTGAAACATATATAAATATTGCCGATATCTATTACAAAGAAAACCGTCTGTGGGATGCTATAGAACTTTTGCAGGAAGCTATTGCGCTTGTACCCGACAATGCAGCTTTAAGACATTATCTTGGCAGAATTTATATAGAAGACAAACGCTATGATGATGCCATAGATATTCTTGATTCGGTCCTTGAATTAGCACCCAAAAATTTTGATGCTAACTGGGATCTGGGTATGGTGTATTTTGAACTAGGGGATTGGAACAGTGCTATTGCCAACTTTGAAGAAGTTCTAAAATATATCGAAGACAATGAACTTATTTATTACCAGACTGCTTTGGCTTACGAAGCAAATGACGAAGTGGATAAGGCAATATCTAATCTTTTAAAAAGCATTTCCGTAAACGAAAAATTTCCGCTCGGGTATAAAAGGCTCGGAATGTTGTTTATGGCGCGCGGTGAAAATCAGGATGCTAAAGAGTATTTTAATGAATATTTGAATTTTGATGTACCGCAGGAAGAAAAAGAAAAAATTCAAAAAATTATTGAGCGCCTCGGGTAATTATCGCAAGGCGGCTTTGCTGTCGGGCTTGTATTATTAAGTGTTTTTGGCGTAAGTATTGGGATTATGGGGATTCTAATTAAGAGCAGGGTAAGCAAGTATAACGGATTTACTTTTACAAGAATAACATTTTAAATTTGCACGGCAAATTTACCAATCCGACAAAAAATAATAAAGAAATAAAAAATGCCTGAACTACTTTAAAAATCGTACTAATGAACGATTTTAAAACCATTGTTTTGTAACAAATTGTAAAAATAGGCGTAAAAAGTGTTATAAAACACCTAAAACTGGGA
>CASFCQ010000032.1 GCA_949293185.1 uncultured bacterium | reverse complement strand
TGATTTTATCAATTCTGTGTCTTATCCTGCTTTCTTCTGCTTTAAGATTGCTGCGCATTTGTTCAGAAAATTCTTTTTTGTCTGCTAAACTTTCTTTTAAACCTTGTTTAATGTAATCAATATGCTTTTGTGCAAGGCTTACAGCTTTAACAGCTTCATCAAACTGTGGCATTAAATCAAGTTCATTAATGTAAATTTTCTTCTGTTCACATTTTCCCTTACCGCCGGTACAGTGGTAATATACATATTTACCCTTCTTAATTTCAGCGGTAATAGCACATCCACATTTTGCACAGGTCATCATGCCTGCCAGTGCAAAATTATGGTCATCTCTATATAAAGGTTTGTTGTCCTTTCTAAATGATAACTGTGCTTTATCAAATAACTCTTGGGATATGATAGGTGGATGTTGTCCTGGATATATATTATCCTTAAACTTTAAAACTCCAAGATAATTGACGTTCTGAAGCATTTTTCCAAGCTGACCTTTTGAAATCTTTTTGTGGGCAGATTGATAAATAAACCCTTCTTCACACAACTGTTCTTTCACTCTTTCTAAAGATATACCTGTTGCATACAACTCAAAAGCACGCCTTACAAAAGGGGCTTTTTCTTCATCTATAACAGTTGTTCGAGGGTCTAATTTTTTATATCCATAAGGAACTTGACCGATAAAGTACCCCTCACTTGCTTTCTTTAGCCGACCTTTTTGCGTTTCTTCTCTAAGGTTATCAATAAAGTTTTTGGATAATAATACTTTTAATCCATGAACAAGTTTTTCATGTGAAGTCGATGAAGGGCTTAATACAACACCTTCCTTAACCAGATAAACCGTATAACCGGTTGTATCAACATCTAAATCTACATAATCTTTAAAGTTTCTGTATAAACGGTCTGTTTTTTCACAAAGAACAGTTTTTACATCTTTACTCTTTTTTAGAAATTTCAACATCTCATTAAACTGATGTCGTCCTGCTTGTTTAGCAGTTTCAGCTTCTTCAAATTCCCTTACAACATCAATGTTATGTTGTTTAGCAAATGAACGCAACAAATCAAGTTGAGCAGGGATTGAGAAACCTTCTTTCTTTTGTTCTTCTGAACTTACACGAGCATAGATAACAGCTTTAATTCTTTGTTCCATAGGTTAATTATAGCATCAATTTCCAGAAATGGTCGGAACTCTGTATCATACCGTTCCAAAATCGCTGATAGAAAATATCTTTCTATATAAGGGCGTTAATAAAATCCCCTTATATTGTCAAACACACTAAGTGCTTGACAATATAGAATGTGTCCAGCTCTTTACAGCGAAAATAGTGGACTAAATTCTCTCATGGATATTTCAGAGGAGAATACATGAAAGAGAGTACATTTATTAATCTTGGAGCAACTAACCATGCGAGAGAAATAAGAGAAGAACACGACTATTACGCAACTGACCCTATAGCAGGAAAGTTACTTCTTGAAGTTGAACCAGATTTAAACAACATCTGGGAGTGTGCCTGCGGTGAAGGACACCTTGCAAAAGTCTTTGATGAAGCAGGAAAACTATATAAAGCCACAGACCTTATAGATAGAGGTTATGGAAGTATAGAAGATTTCTTATCCAATGATGAGCCATATCATAACGGTGATATTGTTACTAATCCGCCATACAAGTACGCACAGGAATTTGTTGAACACGCATTGAGTAAAGTAGATGTAGGCAGAAAGGTTTGTATGTTCCTAAAAGTCCTGTTTCTCGAAAGTCAATCCAGAAAGCAACTATTTGTACAATATCCGCCTAAGATTATTTATATATCAAGTAGTCGTATAAATTGTGCTAAGAATGGGGATTTTAAGACATACAACAGTAGTGCAATTGCTTATGCGTGGTTTGTGTGGCTAAAAGGATATAAAGGCGAAACGCTTATAAAATGGATAAATTAAGACATAAAATGGATAAATTAAGACCTGTATTTTACAAAATTGCACTCCTATATTTTACAAAATGACAGGTATATATTTTACATTTTGACAGACTTACAAAATAGCCTCGTATTTATCATTCAATCTGTATTTTCGTTTTCTTCCTTCTCCTTGGGCAATAATAAACCCTGCTTCTACCCACTCGGAAGCAAGCAGTCTTGCTGTACGTGGTGCAAATTTAAAGAAGTCTGCAATTTCTTTTGCCGTAACATACTTTTGTGTTTCAAACAGGTTGAGTATTTGCCTTTGTTTAGAGTCAAGTTCTCTTAATACTTTAACTTCATCCTTAGAACTTTCATTGTCCTTAGCCTTTTTATAGACTGATTTAAATGCAACTCCCATTCCTTCAACAAAGTATTCTACCCACTTTGTAATATCCGCTTCAGCACGTCCCATATAGTAATTGTGTGAATCACCGATAGTTATTGCGTCATAATATCCCAGCAAATCCTTTGCATAGTATTCTTCCAGAGAGTAAATGCATTTAAGGTCATACCCTTCTTTATGCAGAGCAAGAGTGGTTAAAAGTCTTGCTGTTCTTCCATTACCGTCAAAGTAAGGGTGTATTGTTACAAACTGATAATGAATAATTCCTGCTTTTATCGGTATCGGAATATCATTAGTATTATTAATCCATTTAACAAATTCTTTCATTAATTCCGGTACGTCATTTGCTTCAGGAGGCATATAGACAATATTACCGGTTAATGAGTCCGTAATTACATTCTGCCCTTCTCTATATTCATTAGGTTTTACTTTTGTGCTTCCACTTCCAGTTACATAGGCATGGATAAGTTTAATATTATCCTCTGTTATAGGCGACTTATTCTTAGCAAGTTTTTCAATGTAATCAAGGGCTGCATAGTAGCCTCTGATTTCCTTCTCATCACGTATTCTTCCTGTATTAGAAATAACCTTATTTTTCTTAATGACCTCAAAAACTTCTTCTCTGGAAAGCCTGTTTCCTTCAATCTGGGTCGAATAATGAATAGTTGCAACCTTAGCGGTTTCTCTTAATGAACTTAAAAGTTTAGGGTTAATCGGCAGAGTCTTAATCCCTTCTTTAACTCGTTCAATTTCAAGAAGGTTATTTGCAATGGAATTAGTGATTGAGTATTTTGGATTAAACTTTGCCATAAATTTGCCGCACTCTTGCCATTATTTTGCCATATTCTTGCCGGAAAGTCAAGTTCTTTGGAAAAGACACTTTATAATCAATATGGTGCAAAACTCCTGTAAAAGGCTAGCCCAGCGTATCTTTCATATTTAAAACTTTGGTTTGTTATCTTCATGCCCCTCTATCGAGGTTTTAGGAACAAATTTTATTTCATAGTCGAATAATTCCGCAATGTCCATTAATTCAGATATTTTAAAAGTTGCTCTGGATAGTTTATTTAAGATATTAGATACAGAACCCGAACGCCCATATCTTTCATTAAGCATTCTAGCAAGTTTATATACTGATATATTCTGTTCTTTTAAAAAATCCTTTACAAGGTTTCTAATACGTTCTTTTTGTTCTTCTGATACTTTATATACTTCTGTCATTATATCACCTCATTATTTATTATAACACTATTTTGGAATATATCACTCTTTTGTAAATATTTGTGTCGTAACGAGAATTGACCTATTGACTTTCATGGAATAGTGATACATCATGAAAGAGTGACATAGATAAAAGAAAGGACGAAAACGATGACAGCACAAGTAATTAGAAGATAACGCAAGAGTTATCAAATCTATTGAAGCAAAAATTGCTGAACTTAAAGAGCTTAGAGATGAAAAAGTTGCAGAAGTTAAAGACATTATGAACAAGGCAAATGTTATGGAGCTTCAAGCAGGTGCATTTACTTTTAAACTAACAGAAATTACAAGGAACAATGTTGATACAAAGACCTTAAAAACAAAGTATGCAGAGTTATACAAGGCACTTTTAAAAGTTTCCAGCTATATGAAATTCGATATCGTGTAGGGTTTATCCCTACACTATCAACAATGAAAGCAGCTAAACGAAAGGACGTAAAACAATGGGACAACGAACAGCATTTTTAATTAAAAGAACATACTGGAACGGCAAAGTAAATGTAAGATTAGTTCATCATCAATGGGGTATAGGCAGAGTTATGCACAATCATTTTATTAAAGCCTTTTTTGAAATGATAACTAATAATTATTATCCGGCTAAAACACTTAAAGACTTTATGACAATCATTGATGATGAGCATTCACTATACAAAGAGCAGAATTTTAGAAAAGGAAGTAAGAGAATACCCGACATATTTGAAAAGAAGGTAATTAAAAGATACTTTTCAAAAACAGATAATAATAACGGCGGGATGATTATAGACATTAAAGAAAAACAATCCGACAAAGAGCCATACACATTAAAGATTGAGGATTTAAAGATAGGTTTTGTTGTTGGTGATGAAGAATGCAATTATAACTATGATTTAGGCAAGTACATAGGTGAAAAACCCTTTGAAAGACTATATACAGGGGAAGGGTACGTAAGAATATCATGCGGTGGTGAGTATGCTTATCCGGAGTTTATCAGCATGTGGAATGGATTTATTCGACAGTATGAAATTGAAGAAGTTGCAGACAGCAAGCAGATAAATAATGATTTAGTTGCATAGTGGTATCCATGCACATAACAAATAACAGGTAAAGAGGTAAAAAATGGAAGAACATGAAATAAAGGAATTAACTGAAACAACATACGGACTTATGGTTGTTTTAAAAGATACCATCTGGAAGTTTGAAGGAATTGGCAAAGACAATCAGCGGAAATTTACCGGCATATTAGCGTTAGTAGATACGCTTGAACAAAATATCTATAACATAAAGGTATCGCTTGAATGCATGTAAAAAGAAGGTAAGTTGATTATGGGTAAAACATTTGCATATATAAGAGTTTCAACAAGAGAACAAAAAGAAGATAGACAAATAGACAGCCTTAAAGGTTTAAAAGTTGATGAAATTATAATTGAAAAGGCTTCGGGTAAAAACTTTGTGGGTCGTGAAAAGTATCAACAGATGAAGGCTAAATTAAGAGCCGGAGACCTTGTTATAGTACATTCAATAGATAGATTTGGCAGAAATTATAAACAGATATGTAATGAATGGGAAGCCATTATTAATATGGGAGTTGATATACAAGTGCTTGACATGCCTGTACTCAATACACGTGATAATCAAAATGGATTAACAGGCAGATTAATTACAGATATTATTCTTAAATTACTTGGATACGTAGCAGAACGTGAGAGATTAAATATTAAAACCAGACAATCAGAAGGTATTGCATCCGCAAAACAAAGAGGGGTTAAGTTTGGTCGTCCTAAAGCTGAAATTCCGAAAGATTTTCTAAGAGCGTATGAACTTTATTCACAAGGATTGATTAAAGTAAAGGATGTAATGTCAATGTGTAACATCGCTAAAAGTACGTTTTATAAATATGCCGAGTCTATAAAAAGTTAAGTGTGTTTTGTGTACCTTTTTGACTGAAAATACCTTACGAAAAATTAATGATTTAAGCAAACAGAAAACAGTCCACGAAAAGTACACTTTTCATAGAAAGATAAATGAGGTGAAAAATGATTAACTATAATACAGTACAACAGATTTATAGCAGGAATCACGGCAGTATGCAATTATTTAAACGACCATTCTTTAATCAGCTTGTATATACAGAAGGAGTTGTGGATTTTCAACAGACTTTAAATGCGTATTGGGTAGTAGATAATGTTATCAGTTACATGCCGAAAGTCCTTAAATGCTTTAAAGAAACAGAAGATACGTTTTATGTAGTGAAAATTTGCTTGAATAAAGAGCATAAGGGGTACATGGAAGTATTCCATGAAGGCTATGTTAATAATGAATATAACAAGCATATAACGGTTATAAAACAGGATATTCAGTATATAGATTTGCCTGTTAAATCTGATGAAGAGGTAACCGCTTACAAATTTTATCTAACTTTAAGTAATTATGAGCCTATACAGTTTACTTTGTTACTGCCGTCAGAGTATTGATTTATTAATTAAGCTTCCCACTATATTTACTAATTAACTCCATTAGGGTCATAAGAAGCACCTTTACCTAAATTACATCTATCACATAATGTTCTTAAATTCGACTCAATAGTTTTACCACCTTTTGAAACTGGTATAATATGGTCAACATGTAATTTTACTCCATCCTTTTGGGATGCGCCACATATTACACACCTGAAATTATCCCGTTTCATAATCTTATATCTTAATTTGTCTGTCATTAAAGAGCGTTGGTATTGTTTTGATTGCTTATATTTCTGTGCATTAGTATAATCGTTAAAAAAACTTACTATATCACCGGTTTTGAATGTAAAAGTTCTTGTATAAGAATTTCTGCCTTGCGGACTAACATATCTTGCATTAACTTTAACTAAAATCCTACAGACAGGTTTTAATTTAATCTTTTCACACTCTTTATACTCAATTTTTCTAAAATCTTTTGCTGTAACAATAGAATTTCGTGTCAACTTTTCATAATCATAAGGTGTTTGCATAAGAAGGCGGTTATATTCGGCTTCATACCTTGTAAAATTGATTTGATTGTACTTAATATCTTCAAGCAATTTTGTAAAATATGGAGGGTTATCTTCTATGAGCGATAACATGTATGAATTTACATTAAAATTGTCCAGTTGTTTCTTAGAGTTGCATTGTTTATAATAGCATATTGCTTCTTGTATATCTCTGAAACATTGTTTCTGGTTGCAGCTTTTTATGAGTTTTAAGCACTGGCTGTTATTTATAACAAATTCAAGTTGTTTATTTCTAATGAATAAAAGTGTTATAATGAATGCTACAATAACTATTAAGAGTAATACTTCCATTTTAACAATCCTTATTATTTAATAAATGGTTCAACAAATATGTAGTAAGGTATTTTCAGGGGGAAAATTATCAATTGTCCGAGGGCTGATAATGTCGAGTAGTTCTTTCCGCATTCTAAATAACCTATACCAGTATTATTAAAACTGATGGATTGTTTCTTTGCGTCACCTTTATAAGAATATTCAAACTTTATAATTACTATGATTTTATCCCCTTTATATTCCTTTGGAAGTGGTTGAAATTCAGGAATTTTATTAAAAGCTTTTTCAATCTCTTTTTCCAGTCTTTCATTGAAATTGTTATATTTGGAGGCTGTGTTTGTAATATTCTGATAATCTTTGTAAACAATATTTCCATCTTTATCAATAACAAGTGTTACATAAGCAACTGCCCTTTCTTTCGGATAATGACTGCACTGCATTGTATTTGGGTGCCAATTCCTTTGCAGCTTGCTTTGGTATTTATTAAAATATTTATCCCAGACTTTGGAGTCAATACTAAGTGCCAGAGCTTCTTTTGCTAATAGTAAAACTTGATATACTGAATCGTTTAGCGTTCCTTCTTTAATTCGATTATATTTAATGTGTTTAGAAAAATCCTCAAAACCAACTTGTTTACCATCGTTGTATATTGACATGTTTAAAATGGCAGTTGATTTACTGTCATAATCTGTAATCATTTTGTAAATTATTTCATCATCAAGCCTGTTTTGTTTAATCTCATATTCAATCAAACTACCATTTTTCTTGAAACTGCTAATATTGATTTCTGCTACTCTGCCATTATCAGCCTTTACAGGCATCCAATTCGCAGCTATAGCTTTATTCATCAAGCTGATAACAGAAATTATTAAAACGGTTATAAATATCTTTATTTTAATTCTCATACACCTTCCCTCTATTCAAAGAACCAATCCTGCGACTTCTGTAAATCAGTTTTGGTACTTCTAGGTACTTCTCGTTTTGCCGTTTGAACCTTTGAACCGGTATTATTCTGTACATTAGGAGTATTTTCCTGTTTTTCCACACCTTTGGAAACTGAATAATTTGTACGTCGTGGATTATTAATAATTTCTACCTTGTTCAGAGAAAATTGTAATTGTAAAGTTAAAGAATTAGGGGAATAATTACTTGGTAAACTACCCCATGAAACATTTTTTTTGATTGCATTCTTAGCACGTATGAAATTGTAGTCAGGATGTTCAGGGTTGGTACTTATTTCATCGAGTGATTCAATACTAGCAATAGAACCATTTTTATTTAATGTTACTTCTATAGCAATTTCACCTTGGTTAGGGTCTTGTTTCCAGTTGTTTTGTATGGTTTTTAAGAAAAGGCTTTTAAATTCATCAATATTCTTGCTCTTTACAGTGTTGCTTACCTCGCTTACTTCTTTAGGCTTTGTTTCAGAAGTGGGATTTTGTGAAGTTGTTGTATATGTTCTATCTTGATGTGTATAAGTTTGTTGTTCTTGTTCCGTGGTAACATTAGGAGTATATGTTGTTGATGATTGTTCATCAAGATTCGCTAAAATAGCAACTATCAATACAACAAAGATAACCCCGACAACCGCTTGTATATGCTGCTTTAAAAACATTATTATGTTGGTTGAAGAAAAATTATTGGAGGTATTATATTGCTGTTGCCTATAAGGTGTTTGCACCGGAGTTGGAATGGGATTAAAACTTGGCTTAGGTGATTTATTTTCAAAAGGGGCAAAACATTGTTTTTCAAGCATACACCAAATACAATTCTTGCTATTACCAATATATTTGTGCTTTTTCGGACAAGTTATTAATTCTTTTTCTAATTTATCAAGCTCTGTTATCCATTCCTGTGCCGTAGGACGTTGAACATTGCTTTGGGAACTAAAAGCTCGTTCAAACATATCTTTAATATCATTGTTTAATGTAGAAAAAATTTGAGAATAATAACTTTGAGCTGAACCAGGGGGTGGTTGTAATGCTCCAGAAGCAAAACTATAGTATCCCTGTTGAATAGCATTTTCTATTTCGGAGGGTGCACCGACTCCACTATATGGATGTTTTCCAAACATTATAATTTTAAATATCATGACTGCTAAACCAAATGCATCATGATTTTTTGTTCTATGAATCCCTGCAAAAGATTGTCCTTGAAGTTCCGGTGAAGTATATTCAGGAACACCAACTTCACATAAATAACACTTGCCATTATATTCGACTTGATATGAATCGCAATCAATAAGTTTAATCATTGCTTGATTATCAACTAAAATGTTCCCTTGATTTATATCACCAATAACAATATCCTTACTATGTAAGGTTTCAATAGCACAGGCTAAATTTTTAGCAGCGTGTACCATAAATCCCCAGTCAGCAAAACTAAAGTATTTCCTTTTGTTAGATATATTATAAAGCTTATGTATTTCTTCAAATCCGTTAATCTTTTCCATAAGAAAACCTGCGACTCTCCCTCTATTGTCATATAGGACTCTTTGAGGCAGTGCAGAAAATTTGGCAATATTTTTATCAAATAATTTACACATTGCAATAATTTTATTAGCTTTATCGTGTTTCTTTAATGCTTTATCTGAATACAGTTTAGCTACTATATCAGGTCTACCTTCTACAAGACAAACAATTCCTTCTCCCCCTCTGGCAAGTTCTCGTCCTAAAATAATAGTATTACCTAAGTCGTCTTGATATTTTCTTGCAGAAGTTGTCATATTATTTCACCAATCCTTCTGCTTGCATTTCTGAGTAAACTATTTTAAGAAATTCAGTAAGTTCTCTATTATTAGGTTTTCTTTGAAGAGCAGTTTTGAAATCATCAATCGCTTTTTTATACTGTTGCATATAAAAGTAAGAACGACCTCTACAGTCAAAAACACTATAGTTATTGATACCTAATGCGATAGCTTTACTTGTATCTGAAATTGCATTATCATAATCCTTTAAGAAATAAAATGCCCGACCACGAAAATCGTAGGCACTGCCATTATTTGGATTTATTGATATAGAAATTGTTTCATCTTGTACTGCTTGCAAAAACTCTTTTTTAAACCAATGACAACGAGCTTTATAATCATAAGCACTGTAATTAGCTGGATTGTACTTTATGCATTTTTCAAAATCTGTTATTGCTTCGTTGTAACTGTCTTTGAAATAATAAGAACAGCCTCGATAATAATATGCCATATCATTACTAGGATTTAACTGAATTGCTTTTGATAAATCGGCTACAGATTTATCATATTCCTTTTGTAAGTAATAAGAACGCCCACGGATATCATAAGCAATGGGTTTCTCAGGATTATTTTTAATGACATAATTTATATCATTTATTGCTTCGTTGTAATTATTGAACAAGAAGTGAATCTGGGCTCTTGTTTCAAATCCATCATTATTAGGACAAAGATTAATAACTTTATTTAAATCAATTAATGCATATTCATATTTCTCTAACCAAAAATAAGCAATTCCCCTCGCTTGATATGCTTGTAAATTATCACTATCAAGTTGTATTGCCATTGTTTCGTCATTAATACATTGAGTAAATGCTTCAATCACTGATTTATCTAAGTCAAAACCTTTGAGAGTAAAAGAAGAAGGCTTATTAAAGGAAATTATATCTTTCAATGTTGCCTTCAACGATGTACTATAACAAATTCCTCTGTAACAAAATGCCCTGGAGCTTTTACTGTTTAGAGATATTGCTTTATTAAAACAATCTAAGGCTTTATTAATCTCTTCAACTGAATAATAAGCTATTCCTTTTATCTCATAAACTTCCGCATTATTAGGGTCTAATTCAATAGCTTTTGAACATTCTCTTAAGGCTTCTGTGTATAATGTATTATTTAGCAAGTATATTGCTTTATCTACATACTGGTTGCTATTCATTTTGATAAGCCCCCTTTAATTCCCCACAGGTAAGAACTACTAATAAGGTCTTATCATCATCTGTTCTTTTGTTTACTCTGTCAGATTGAAGGAAAACACTTAATTGTTTTGATAAAGTTTCTATGTGTCCGGTATTTGTACTATTGTTTAAAGCTTTAAGAAATGGGGTGAAAAATGGTAAAAAAGGCTTTTGTTCAGCAAAGTTAAATGCAATATGCTCAATGCCGTCTGTATGCATTATTAAATACTTTACAGGTTCTTTTGTTGTCTTAAACATAAAAATACTTGTTGCAACAGCTTCAGTTGCAAAGTGTGTGGTGTTAATAAATTCTCCATTTTGTGGTAAAAAGACACATTCTAAAGCACTATCATTGTTTATTGCAATAATACCATCACCTATTTGAACAAAAATATTACAATCCTTACTTAATACAGAAAACAACAATGTCGTTGCAAAATCTCTTGTGGAATTTAGTCTGTATATTTTGACAGCCCTTTCAAGAACTGACCGGAATCTAGTAAACCAATCTATAATTATCTCTCTAGTTAAATCTTCAAGGCTATTGTCAGATTTAAGCCACTGTTTTGTTTTTTTAAGGAATAACTTACAAATAAAATCCGATGATAAATCTGAATATTTCGCACTTCCTGCCCCATCAGCTACAGCAGAAATAAGATAATTTTTATCATTTACCAACAACTCAATGATTCGATAATTATCTTGTTTTGGTAAGTCCATTGACTCATGAGAGGTACCTCTAACCGATGAACATAAATATTTCCAATTCATTATATCTTAGCCCATCCACTTGGAGATTCTAATGCAACTTCAGCATCCAGTGATGACCTTGAAACAGATGACATAGAGTTTGATAACCATTGGAACAAGGATGTAAAGTTTAATCCTTTTAACGGCAATGGCTCTCTTACTGAAATCTGTTTTAAAATTTCCATATTAGCACCTTGAATACCTACTGCAAAAAATGCAAATTGCTTTTTCTTCTCTCCCTCATGAACAGCATTCATTGCATTAAAATAATCATCAGTAGGTTCACCATCTGTTAATAAGAATATCCAAGGTCTGTAATATGAAATCCCATTAGCTTTATAAACAGCTTTTCTTTGTTCTAACATATTTATAGCACGTTCAATGGCTCTACCCATACTTGTCAGACCACCTGCTATTAATTCTTTAGGCTCAAAATTTTCTGCAACTTCAAATTCATTTATTACTCTGACATCGGTATCAAATGTTAATACAGTAACCTCAACACGTTTTGATGCTAAGTCATCATTGCTAAGTTGCTGTTGAAATGTTCTTAATCCATTATTTAATTCCTGTATAGGCGCACCATTCATAGAACCAGAACAATCTAACAACAATATACAAGGACACCTCGGCTCTGGATTTTCAGCAAATTCGATAACATCAAACTTAATATCTTGTTCTTCAATTCCATAAGGTGTTTGTTCATTCATACTCTATAATTCCTTTCTTAATTTTGCCCCATTTTGTACCATATTGGGGCAAACTCTGAAAATGACTGATATAAAAAAGTCCTAACATATAAAGAACAGAGAAATATTATTAAATTGCAACAAAATGAGGGCTGTTTACGGTTTGACAAAAGCCTGTGTTTTGCGTATATTTGCTATCATAGGGTAAATTGTATCAATATGGTACAAAATGGGGCACTACATTCTGGGGCTGTTTAGGTATTAAGAACTTTTAAAGTTCAAAATTTTTGTAACTGAAATCTATTTCGTCCTGTTCAACCCCAATGTACATGAGAGTTATTCTCTGACTTGAATGATTAAATATTTTCTGCAATACAATAGGGTCTTTAAATTTCTGATAGTGATGATAACCGAAAGATTTTCGCATCGTATGAGTTGAAACGTGGGCGGTTATTCCGTTTTCTTTACAGGCTCTGACAATGAACCGATAGACCTGTGACCTGTCTAATCGCTTACCTTGCTTGCCGAGAAATAAAGGTTCTTCAAGGTTTTTACCCTTTGTAAAATCTTTCAAAACTCGTTTTAATTTGTCGTTAATGTAAAAACTTTTCAATTTCTGGGTCTTTTTCTCAACGATTGTAATATGGGTTTTATTAACAACATCCGAAACATTTAACCCTACAATATCCGAAACTCGTAAACCGGAGTTCATTCCAAGTACCCATATTACATAATCTCTTTTGTTATGTAATTTCAAGTATTGTTCAATCTTCTCAATATCTTTTCTGTTCTTTATCGGTTCAGCTTTCTTATTCATCTACATTCCTTCCTGCAACATTAAAATCGTTTCGTTGCAAGATAGAATGTAAGTAAACACAAGTTATATAAGCAAGATAGTATTAATGCGTAAGCATTGCACCGATATTTAGAAAAGCAAGCAATAGCAACTCTCCCAAAAATCCGAGAACAGGAATTAAGATTATTGCTAATAGAATGCCAAGTGCTATTTGTATGACTTTTCTCATTGCTTATTCTCTATCTGCCTTAGTTTTCTGCTCTTTGGCAAAAAGTTGTCATCAGTAATAACAGGCTTTCCTGTCTGTAATTCAATTTGTTTTCGTGCTTCTTTAGCAACGCTTCCACCCTGTTTTGCTACAGATTTATTCTCTTCTAACGTTTTCGGGTTCTTTTCTTTAGAAATTTCAGTTGTTGAAACTTCCGCTAACATATTTAAAACAAGTTCCATGTTAGACATATTATCCCTTAGGCTTTCCTTCTTTAAGCCTTTAAAATCTTTATACTCCCGAGTTTTCATGCCTGACCATTCCTGCGTTAATATATCAGTAAGAATGCCGTATTGATTATCTGCAACACCGCTTCTTTTCCATTCATCAGTTAATGCTTTTCTGATTTCAATGGACTTTAAGCGTTGGTTTACCCATTCCGGAGAATAGCCTTTAGCTAAATAATATTGTAATGCCCTATTAATAGCGATTTCTGGGTCTTGAATTTCGTCAAGCCTTTCTCTGCCGACTTTTGCAAGCCACAACTTAAAAGGTTCAGCTTTAGGGCTTGGTATAGACTGAACAAGTCGTAAAACACCTTCTGTATCAAGAACATCGGTTTTATAATACTTTCCATCAGAAGATTGCATTTTCAGTTGGTTACAACTTGTAACCAACTGACTACCTTCCTTGCGTAGCCTGTTTTTTAACACTTTCCAATAATTATTAGGATTTTTACTATCTGACAATATACCGACAATATCGACAACAGAGAAATACCAAGTTTCTTTCTCTCTATCCCACGATGTTCTCACCTTAAAATCCTCAAACAGTTTAATTGATGTTTTAATGTCTTTTTCAGTCTTTTTCATGTCAACTCCTTATTCTTATTCTAACACAAACAGAAATCCTCATTCTAAGCCCTCTAGGAAGCCCCAGAAGCGATTTTAGTGTCCTGCGTGGTATGAAGTTATACCCGTTTTTAACGTTTGGGTGCTTTTATGCAGGAACTGTAACGGTTTCAGCGATACCGAGTTTATTGTAAAGTTCTGTGTACAGAGGGCTTATATCAGAAGATTGTACTTTCTTTAAAAGGTTAGAGAATGAATCGCCGAAACCATTGTCTTTAAATATTTTCATTAATGAAGGCGGTAATGGTTTTTCATTAATAAGCTCTGCAAACATTTGCTCATAATTATTTAACTTAATCTTCTCTTTTATTACAGGTTCTTGATAGAATATCACATCCTGTAAGGCATTTATGTAATATCCCTCAAGAGTTTCATATAGTTTTCTCTCTTCCAGTAAATCTAACAAGGTTTTCAGTTTCAATCCGTCTTTACCTTTTTTGCCGGTGATAAAATTAGAGATATTCTGCAATTTCGGTTTATATCTGTATTGCAACTCACATCTTAGTATATTAACCTTATCAAGGTAAAGTGTCTTTGTTTCAGAATTGTAAGCCTCAGAAGGTATAAGCGCCCGTTCTTCTTTATTCAATCCAAGTCTTAATACAACTTTTTCAATATTAGCTTTGTCTTGCAATTCTTGTGCTTTATCATAAAACAGGTACTGCCTATCTCCTACTTTATCTTTTTCAGTGAAGTGTTTTGCAAGAGTAGTTACGTATAAGGTTTTGTTTGTATCACTGGAATGGTGCAGTAATGCCTTAAATCTCTTTTTATACTGTCTATTAGACAGGAAGTTTATATACTCTATAGGCGGCTTATTCATATAATTATTTTTTGTGAGGTGCAAGACAGATACCCTATACTTATCAATTACATTATCTGGTAAACTATATAAACCAAGGCTGTTAAGCAGTTCATATAATTCATCTTCTGTTAGCATTTCAAGGTTTGTATCTGTATATTTTTCATCATTCTTTAGATATCGGGTAGGAGTAAAGCAAAGGCTTAGCTTCTGCCTGCTTGTTTTTATAGTGTACGCTTTTTGTGGGAAAAACATTTCCATACATTTATTCACGTGATTTAATTGAAAATCAACATCAACTCCTAAATCCGTCAAATCCGGTATAGGAGCATAAAAGCCCAGTTTATCAATTAATAAGTTACCACTCATAATATTTCTCCAATGTTTTAATAAATCTGTCTATACTCTTTCCGTATTTAATATCTTCCTGAACAAGGCTATCAAAGACCTTCAATCCTTTTCTTAGCTCTGTTCTTTGCTTCGAACATTTCTTCTCATCTAGGTATTTGTCAATGATAACCTTACGATTTTCAGGTGTTTGTCTAGATAGCATGAATACTAAGGCTGTTTTTAACGGTACGGAACGTTGTTCTGCATTGTAGCTTAATACGAACTTATCAAAGGCTGTGTAATAGGATTTATTAATCCTTTCGGTACTCTCACAATGATTAACGACAGAGCGAAAGAAGAAACTAAGGATATGTGCAACACCTATTGCACCACTATTAAACATTGTCCATATATATATTTTCTTTGAGGGGTTTGCATTTGTGCTTAAGAGCCTGCTTATTGTCCTCATGCCTGTTATTTTTGCTGTGAATAAGATACGGCAAGGGTTAGAACCTCTTGTTACCCTAAAAGTTGATTGTGACTTGCTATCTAGGATTTTATCGTATTCTTGAGTTGTTTTAAAATACCCTTCTTTTATAAATCCGTCATTTAATAAGAAACTGTTTTTAACCCTAATAGAAATCGCTTCTTTTTCATCATTTACCCCTATACCTAATTCCATTTTATTTACAGGTGATAACTGCTTTATCTCTTCAATTAACTCACCAGCATTACAGTCCAACTGAAACTCTGCATACATTTCTACTCCTGTTGTTATATTTAAGGAGATGAATCTATGAAATAATACATAGAATTCTTCTATATCGATATCTTGCGTTATCACTGTTAAGTTACCTTCATTATCAATAGAATATTCTTTATACCCTGCAAATTCAGCAGTAACAAAAGAGCCGGAAGATACAATATTATATAGTATTACAAGCATTGTTAATAGGAAGAAAGTACAGTAATACTCTAATATATCATCAGGAGTATGTTTTCTATTCTGTTCTTTTTGTAGTTTAAATAGTTCTTTACCGTTAAAGTTAAAGACAAGATTTTTGTAACTGTAAGAGTTTGATAATGGAACTTTCTTTCTTCCTTTGTTTGAACCGATATATCTTAACTCTACAAGTCTATTTATATCTTCTCTTACTGTGAAGTTGATGAAATCTTCTACGATAAAGTCACCAAATCCTAAGTACCTTTTATAATAGTCTGTTACAATACTTATTATTTCATCATTTAGGGTAATATTGCTCTGCCAGATGTTAGTTAAGAAAGAGTCCAATCTGTTATTTATATCTTCATCTGTAATATTCTCAGATAATAGATACGGTCTTATTACCTGTTTGATATTATATGAAGATAATACACAAGAGAGATTATTGTATGAAGACTCTATCTCATGAATACCTTGTAGTACCAGTGGAATGTTGTTGTTTACTATGATGTTCTCCTTATTGTTGAATGAATACCATCTGTAAAAAAATGTATGTAAGGGTGTGTGTAAAATATCTTATTTGAGGGAATTGGATAAGATACATAAATTATTAAGGTGGTAAGTGTGTTCATTCTAATCATCCTCCTGTGCTGCTAGTTCTATGCTGTAATCTTCCTGTGCCTGCATTTCTCCTAATAGAATAAATATTGAAAAGATAAGAGCTTCAGTTGCAATCTGTGAAATAGTGCAACTGTTCTTTTTCGCTTTCCACCATAATTTTAAGAGTAATGAATAAGGCAACCGTATGATTAAACCGACTGTATTACTATTTGGATATACTGTAGGATTTATGTCCAATAGTAGATATTGTTTCACGGAATTAGAAACAAACGGTTCAAGCTCAATATCTCCTCTCGACGCATAGTCTGCCAGAAGATTTGTCATAGAGCTTGGTAAGTCTAAAGTGACTTCTTTTGTAGTCAGTTTTTGCTGTAATTCTTTAAAATAAGAACTCATTTTACTCCTTTCTGCGCCCTAGGCACACTCTGTAATAATATTTTCTTTAGAGCTCCATTGAAGTAGTAAATCTACAACCCCAAAGAGATTGTTCTGAATTTCAACAGCCTGCGCATTCGTAATCGGCGTCGCTTGGTACTGCTGAAACTCTCTCTTTGTTATGTCTATGAAGTTGTAGGTTTTTACTTGCTTCATTATTTTCCTCAATTTTTTGCATAACAAAACGCCCCCATTTTAAAAGGCTTCAAGCATAGGAACTAGACCCATACTATAGGCTGGTGAGAATTTTGTTATGTGGCAGACGTAGTCATATATAAGTGTTTATTATGACAACCGCCTGCGGGTTGTTTATGAACTAATTGTATCACAATTTTTCGATTTTGTCAACTCTTAAACCCTTGCTACAAGCGAGTTTGAGGCAAAGATACTATTTTATGCAAATTTTAAAATTTGTCAACTCTTTTTTTAACCGCAATGAATTTAAGCACAATATTTATGCTATTATAACCTTATGGAGTTATTAGACCTTTTAAATTTAACTGAAAATGATTTTTTGGATTTTAAGCAAGAATGGTATAAAGATACAGGGTGTCTTATTCTTGATGTATTATGTATGGCAAATTCAGATGCAAAGTCGGATAGATATATAGTAATTGGATATAATGAGGCAGAAAAAATATTTTCTGATATCTCCTCAAATAGGCTAAATCAAGATAACTTATGTAATTTATTAAGCACATCTAATTTTAATAGAATTCCACAAGTTTATATAAAAACATTAAATGTTGCAGGCAAGATAATTGATATTTTAGTAATTAAAAAGACTAATTATCGTCCATATTTTTTACTGAAAGATAAACAAATAAAGACTAAACATCAAATAATAAGGGCAGGAGTAATATACACTCGAAATGGTTCTGTAAATACTCCTGTTGACCAATCAGCAACAGAAGCTCAAATTGCAGAAATGTGGAGAGAACGTTTCGGTCTACTACTATCCCCAAGAGAACGACTAGAGATATATGTTCAAGACTATGGTAATTGGAGTTGTAATTACGATGAGGAATGGAAATCGTGTGTGTGGCATTATATTCCCTTTCCAGAATTTACTTTTGAATACACATTACCTGATAATATGTCTGATTATAATCCTAGACATCATGCAAATGCTATTTTTGCTAATTCGATAGGAAATTCATATGAAACTTCTCTTAGATATAAATATCATACGACGACATTGAAAAGCGAAAGTTTATATATTTGTGATAAGGCTAGATATTATTTGCTTCATCCACACACAGATTGGTTATATTATGACCCTGAAAATTATGACGATTTACATGTTTTTATTGGAAATGCACGAAAGTCCGATAGGGGTAAGTCTATTGATGAAATAGATTTTTCTGCTAAACAAGGTGGCAAACATCGACAGGTAACATTTTTTTATAACATTAAAAATTCTTTTGAATACTATGTTCAAAAAATTTTGAATCAAAATTCTTCATACAATCTCTACAATAACTACCTATTCTCATATATTGGTGCCTCTAATTATGAAGAAAATAAAGGTATAACTTGTCCAGAAAAAATATATTTGATAGAACCAAATGAAAATATTGCAAAAAGGCTAAAGACAGAGTTTAAAAATTTACAAAAATTCTACAGTTAAAAACTCGCTATACCACATTTATAGTAGAGAATTCCTGAACTTGTAATTTCTGTAAAATTTTACCTTATGTTAATTAGTCAAATGCTCAAATATTTTATTGTCAATGTTAGAAAAAAGTTGATTAAAATTGTTGACTTTTTCGTTCCGTGCAAATTCTTCAAAAGCTTTATATAAGATTTCTCTTACCAAAGGTTCTATATAATCCTTTATAAACACAAAAAGAGCTTTAGTATCAGAACAATCTTTATACTTTAGAAATTTCTTTAACGTATCAAAACAATCTTTTTTAATGTATCCATTATGGACAATGCAACTTCTTAACTGATAAAGAATATCTAACATTTTTCTGTAATCGTGTTTCAAGAAGGCTGAAGCTCTTAATTTCAATCTATAGTTTAACTCTTGTTCAAGCCCTGCAAGCACAGAACTTTCAAGTACGATGGCTAATTTTACAATTCTATCATAAGTGCTTGTAGTATTGTAGTACTGCATAAAATAACCAATAGGTACAATAGCTTCTGTAGAATAAGGACGAACTATAAGGCAAGTTTCTTTTAATTTTTTGATGGTTTCAGAGGTAAATTCATAAATATCCTCATATAGTGCTTCATTAGCGGATAACCAACTATACATACACTCAAGATTTGTTGAAAAATCAATAGAGATAGTACCTTGCGTATTTTGGGTAAATTGATAACAACGGTAAACTTGACATCTTCCCTTTTGAGTTAATCTTAATGCTAATAACAAATGATTCAATAATCCTCTTTCTAAATTCTGAAAATTGCTGAAGACCGTATTGTCATAATCATGTTCTATTTCATATTCTTTGATAATTAGATATTGAGCTAATGGACGTGTTACCATCATACTAGCCTTAGGAATTTCAATATCTTCTTCAAGCCAACGAACAAAAGCAGTATGTTCATTAGTTATTACTTTAGACTTATACTCTTCAAAAAATATTTTGTTAGAAATTATTTTATAACCATCAAGAAGTTCGGTATTAAGGACTTCGCTATCAACTGAAACATTATAAATAGGCAAAACAATATATGCTTTCATTAATGGTACTCCATAATTACTAATTCATTATAGTTCAAAAGTATTCGAATTTATGCCACATTTTCTAATAGCCAAGTTCTGAACTCGTAAATTCTGTGGTATTTTAATAAAAATAGATAGGAATAAACCTATCTATTTTTATTTTTGTTTATTATAACTCTTGTAAATATCGTCCCAATATGGTACGATATTTATAAATTTATGGTGCGATAAATCATGGAGTTAAACAAAAGGCAAAGTTTAATATTAGATTATATCAACAAACACAATGGTTCGAGCAGATTAGAACTTGAAATCTATGTTGAAACTGTCGATGATAAAGCGTCTAAAAATACTATTATAAGAGATTTAGATGTACTGTTAAAAAATAATTATATTAATAAAATAGGTTCTGCTAGAAGCATAAAATATTTGCCTGCTGAATCGAATGAACTTTTAATGAAATATGATGTTGATAATTATTTTAAAACAGATGTTGATAATAGAGAAATAAAATATCCTCAATTTAACTTTAATGTATATGGTAATTTAAAGAATTTATTTTCTGTTGAAGAAATTAAAAAATTAGAAAATATAAATAAGATTTACACAAATAAAGTAAATTCCCTTTCTTTTACGATATTAAAAAAAGAATATGAAAGATTGCTCATAGAATTAAGTTGGAAATCTTCACAAATTGAAGGAAACACTTATTCTTTACTCGATACTGAGATGTTAATTAAAGAAAATATAGAAGCTAAAGGTCACAGAAAAGAAGAATCCATTATGATTTTAAATCATAAAAAGGCTTTGGAATTTATATTCGAAAATAAGAATTATTTCAAAATTATTACATTAAAAAAGTTAGAAGAATTACATGCCCTGTTAATAAGTGATTTAGGTGTAGACAAAGGCTTGAGAAAATCTCCGGTTGGTATTGTAGGAACAAATTACAAGCCTTTATCAAACCAATTACAAATTAAAGAAGCGGTTGACAACTTAATTAATACAATAAATGATACTGAAAATATTATCGAAAAGGCATTAATTGCGGTTTTAATGATTTCTTATATTCAACCGTTTGAAGATGGTAACAAGAGAACGGGAAGAATTTTAGCCAATGCAATTTTGTTTGCAAATGGCTATTGTCCGTTGTCATACAGAAGTATAAATGAAAGTGATTATAAGAAAGCTGTAATCATTTTTTATGAAAACAATAGTCTGGATTATTTTAAAAAACTGTTTGTAGAACAATTTAAGTTTGCAGTAGAGAAATATTTTTAAAAAACAAACAGATTGGCTTTAAATCAACATTCTCCAAAGCCGGATTCTACTGCTCTTTATTTTCTCCAACTTCTACAAACCAATCAATAAGCGGTTTTTTCTCTCCGAAAGCAAAGTTGAATTTTTGTTCAAAACCTGAACTTGTTAAAAAGCTGTACTTGATATTAAAAGCAACAGGTTCTTCTTCAATGCCCGAGGCTTTGTATTTTTCAGCAGAGATTGTACTCTTATCATCAGCCAGCACGTTTGAATAATTCAACCCCTGAAAACAGCAAAAAGGCACCTGGGTTTTTCCGTTAGAACCTATATACAGCAGACCAAAAATTCTGCAAATTATCCCTCTGTGTTCATATACACAGCACTGGTCATTTATCAAAAACGGGCAGTCATATAAAAAAGGCTCTTCCCCTTTATAGCTTCTCATTTCTTTTTTTATTTTTTTGACATTATCGGCAATAATATTTTTGGTTTCCATATCCAGCTTGCTTACGCCTATCATTAAATAAGAAACTTCTATTTGAGAAAACGGAAACTGTGCGTTTTGGCAGCACTTAGCGCAGCCCTGTTTGCATTTTATATATGGTTTTTGTTTTTGAAAGAATGAAGACAATTTCTCATTCAAAAATTCTAAATATTTTATATAGTTTTCCAACATCTGTAAAATCCCTGTAAAATATGCTCGCACAATACTCTGCAACGCAAAGAAGAAGCGGCTTAAATATTTCTTTTACAGCAAAAATTGCCTCTTTAACTGTCACATCATAAAAACTGCTGTATTTTCCCTGTAAGCAGCAATTTATTACATTTTAATTCAAATACAATAAAAATAAAGAAGCAAGTTTGAATAAAAAGTACACAAAAAACTTTTCGTGTACTTTTGTATCAATCTAAGTAGTGAAAAATAATGACAAGTGTTTGTTTCTTTGATAGAATCAAGTAATTAAGACAAGTAAACTAATTCGAGTGTTTCAATAAGGAGAAAGATATGAAGAAATTTTTAACAAAAGCGCTTACGCTTGCTGTTATTTTCGGTATATCCTGCGCATCTGCTTTTGCAAAAGAGTATAAAGATTTACCGAAAAACCACTGGGCATACAAACAAATACAAATGCTTACAGATTTTGATGTTGTAGTAGGTTATCCTGACGGGCTGTATCGTCCTGACCAGCAGGTTACAAGAGCTGAATTTTCTTCTATAGTTGTAAAAGCATTTGATCAGGCAAATGCTCCTATAACTAACCCTGTAAAATTTAAAGATGTAAGCCAAAAAGACTGGTTTTACGGCGTTGTACAAAGAGCAGTTATGTTCGACCTGTTAAAAGGATACCCTAACGGCAACTTTAATCCGCGCGGAACTGTTGCCAGAGGACATATAATTTCTACAATTGTTAACGCTTTGACTACAGAATCTATCTCAAACCAGAAGGCTAAAGATATTCTTGAAAACAGCTATGACGACTATGACCAGCTTCCGGATTGGCTTATTATAGCAGCCGGTAAAGCAGAAATTCTCGGAATGGTAGTAAAAGAACCCGGCGAAGACAACTACATTAACGCAAACCGTCCAGCAACAAGAGCAGAGCTTGCAGCATTTGTAGTAAAAATGCTGGAACAGGCAAAACTCAACCCTAATGAAAAACTCAGAGAAGCTATGCGTCCGAGAATGGGTGAAGGTATTGTTATCGATTCTGATGTTGACGGATATATTGCGACAATTCCTGCAGGTACGGTTATTCCGATTATGGTGCTTAATAAAAAAATCACATGCAAAGACTCCAATGTTAACGATGATTTTCTGTCAAAACTACCTAAGAACCTTGTTACAAAAGAAAAATATCTTCTTCTTGTTGAAGGCGACTGCTTAAACGGCAAAATCACAGATATAAAAAGAGGACGACTCTTTGTCAGAAACGGTTCGGTCAACCTGCAAACACATACAATTACAACCGACAGAACCCAGACAGCACAGCTTTTGGGTGACGCTGTAGGCGAATACAGACTGGAAGGTTTCTGGAAAACATTGTATCTCAAGGTTATCAAAGGTCACAGAATTGTAATTCACGAGGGCGATATACTCAACCTCAAGTTACAAAAACCTGTAAAAATTGACCTTACTAACGGTATGATACTTGAATAAATCAAATCAAATCAAATAAAGACCGGGATTTTAATAATCTCGGTCTTTTAATTTATTTTTGTGTAATATATTAAAGTTTGAATATTTTTTGCCGATTATTTATTAAAATTAAAAATATCAAACGAAAAGAGCGGCATATGTTATTTAAAAGAAAATGTAAAATTACCTTTATAGCACACGGTGCAACACTTTATACGGAAGAAAACAGAATATGCGATATAGAAAGCCACCCGCCGCTAAATGAACGCGGTCAGGAAGAAGCTGAAAAAATTGCAAAATGGATAGTAAAACGCTCGCCTCAAGTCGATGCAATTTATACAGGCGAATCATTGAGCTGTATACAGACTGCAAAATACATATCAAAAGAGTATGACAAAGATTTGATAATACGTCCGGATCTAAAAAATCAGGAATTCGGGATATGGAAGGGATTAAGCTACTCAGAAATAGAAAAAAAATATCCGGAAATGCTCCAAAAATACCATGAGTTCACATCCAGCTACGCTCCGGAAGGAGGAGAAACTCTGCTGGAATTTCAGGCAAGGGTTGAATCCATAATCAACACAATAATTGAAGAAAACCTTACAAAAAGGATTATCATCGTTACACATTCAAATTTTATAAGAGCAGCAATAAGAAATGCGCTCGAGCTGCCTGTTGAATATCAAAACAGAGTCTTTGTACCGACCGGCAGTGCCACACAAATTAAATATTCCCAGGGCTGGAATATGCTTATGTATTGTGCTCACGTGCCGTTGTACTAAATACGCAAACAGCTTTCTGAATCAAAGAACAAAAAGTCATTTGTATTAAAATTCAGCGTAATATCTTTGCCAAACTGCTTTTGTGTATCTACTTTGGCTGCACATTTTGAGCCGTTTATGTTGAAGTATACGATTTTTTCACTGCCGAGCATTTCTGATATATCTACGGGAGCTTTAAATTCATAGTTAGAATTTAGTACATCCATTTTTTCCGGTCTGATTCCGACAATACACTCTTTTCTTTCGTGAAGTATTTCTTTTTGGTTATCCGAAAGAGCTATTTCATAATCATTGAATTTGATATTTCCGTTATCAAGCTCAACCTTTATAAAATTCATTGAAGGAGAGCCTAAAAATCCGCCTACAAATGTATTTGCAGGGTTATAGTAAATTTCTTCCGGCTTGTCTGCCTGTTGTATAACCCCTTTATCCAGCACAACAATTCTATCCCCCATAGTCAAAGCTTCTGTCTGGTCATGGGTTACATAAATGAATGTAGTTTGCAATTTTTCATGCAGCTTTTTAATCTCAGAACGCATTTGCACCCTCAATTTTGCATCGAGGTTGGACAAAGGCTCATCCATTAAAAATACTTTCGGATTTCTTACGATAGCACGCCCTAGCGCAACCCTCTGGCGCTGACCGCCTGAAAGCTGTTTTGGTTTTCTGCCCAGGTATTCCGTAAGATTCAAAATTTCCGCTGCTTCTTTTACTTTTTTATCAATTTCGTCTTTTTTGAACTTTCTCATTTTAAGAGGAAATGCAATATTTTCATAAACAGTCATATGCGGGTACAGAGCATAGCTTTGAAAAACAAAAGCAATATCACGGTCTTTTGGATGAACATTGTTTACGCATTTGTCATCAATATATATTTCGCCTGCTGTTATGTCCTCAAGCCCCGCAATCATTCTTAAAATAGTAGACTTTCCGCAGCCTGAAGAACCGACAAGAACAAGAAATTCCTTATCTTTAATCTCCAGCGAGATATTATTTATGATTGTTTTTGAGTCATATTTTTTTACAACATTTTTAAGCGAAACATTTGCCATAGAAAACTCCGTGTGCTATAAATTAATTTTTTCGGCAGGAATTATAAATGTAAAAATACATCCTTGCATCGGCTCTGATTGGACATGAATTCTGCCTTTTAAAATACGGACAAGCATGTATACAATCCCCATTTCAAGGCTCTTTGCCACATTCTTTTTAGCAATATATTTGTCTATATTCGCATAAGGGTCAAATATATTGTTCAGCTCACTTTCAGGCAGCCCCTTACTTGTGTCCGTTATTTGCATCATAATATAACTTTGAGCCGGCAGTCCTTTTGTTACATCAATTCCTGCCGCCTGCAGGCAAGTTGCGTCAGGATGGCTTACAGCCAGCTGAATAGAGCCTGATTCTGTTCTTTCAATAGCATTATCCAAAAGTATTGCAAGTATTTTTTTCAAAACAGCTTCATCAGAGTAAAGAGTCCTTTTGGTAAGGCTGTTGAGGTTAAAATTCAAAATAAGTTTTTTAGAATCGGCAATTTCCTTGTATTTGTTAAAAAGATTTGTCATCATTGTAACAAAATCAAAATTTTTAAACTCATAATCGTAAATCCCCGATTCCAGTTTAGAATATTCGAGAATACCACCAACAAGCTCAAGCAGCTGAACAGAATTTTTGTTAATTATTTTAAGGTATTTTTGTTGTTTTTCGTTTACATCACCGCCAAGCCCTTCAAGTATGGCTTCCGAAAAACCGTTTATGGAATGAAGTGGAGATGTAATCTCGTTTGACACCTTTGTTAGAAAAGTACTTCTGTTCTTATTGAGCTTGGTTACATATTCATGCTCGAACATAAGCTTGTCCAGCATTTTTTTATTATTGGTTACATCCCGTATTGAGATTATTATTTTACCTTCATCATCTTCATATTCAGATGCTTTTATATCCAGATAAACTTCAATATCCTGATTAACCTTTGAACGAACAACTGCCGAGTCATCGGAGTTTACGAGATTGCTCACCAGATTGAACCCGCCGTCAAATATATCCAGCAATTCAAGATTAAACAATTCATCTGAAGATATATTTAATATCCCCAAAAGATTTTCATTTGCATATAACAATTCGCCGGATGCTGAAACCACAAGCAGTGCATCAGGATAACAGCTTAAAATATTGTTTTCTTTTTTAGGTTTAAAAAACCAGGATAAAATGTTCATATGTACAAAAAAGTCCTCTTAGATTATTGTTTTAATCGCGATTCTAAAGTTTATTCAGATACTCTATATACTAACATATAATAAGTGTTGAACCAAAATAAATTTTTTATAATTTTATTGTTCTCCCTGTCATTCTGAGAAGTTAGCCGAAGAATCCAGTTATCTAAAATTACTCCACTCTGATTCGCTGTCCGGATTTGAATAGAAAATCAATGACACATACAATTAAGGGACATATTTGCTTAATATTTTTGTTATGTTAAATTTAATAAACAGCATTAATTAATTTTTTAGTACACTATGCAGTTAGTCGAAAGATTACAATCCTATAAAAAATATTTTACGGAAATTATAAGTCTGTCTGTTCCTCTTATTGTGGGGAATCTGGGACAGACATTGATAGGTGCAACAGATGTTTTTATTGCGGCAAAACATTCAACAAACACACTTGCCTCTATAAGCATTGCAAACTCAATTATATTCTGCATACTGATTATGGGTATGGGGTTAATGTCAGCCATATCCATACAGCTGTCTAACCTTAGAGGAAACAGAAAACCTACTAAAAAATTTCTTTTTACTGTTTTGAATTATTCAATTGTTCTTGCAGTAATATTTTGTGCAATATGTCTTATGATGGTACCGCTTATCCCCCGTATGGGGTTTGATGCGGAACTTGTGCCAATGATTAGGGAATACGTTTTTATATGTGCATTTTCGCTTTTTGGCATGTATTTATATCAGTGCTTGAGAGAATTTTTGCTAGCGTATGAAATAGTCAGATTCCCAAACCTTATACTTGTGTTCGCACTTGTGCTTAATTATGTGCTGGCATATTCTCTTGTCTTCGGTGCAGGTCCTGTGCCGGGGCTTGGGGTTATAGGGCTTGCACTTGCGGCTTTCATTGTGAGAACGCTTATGGGAGTTGTGCTGCTTGTTTACTGTTTCAGTCTGATTAAATTCAAAAATCCGTTCGACAAAAATTTGATAAAACAACTTTTAAAAATAGGATATCCAATAGGCATTGCAATGTTTTTGGAGTTTTTAGGGTTCAACCTTATCACAATACTCGTCGGACGCGAAGCCGGCATACTGGCTGCGACTCACAACATATGTGTAACTATTACCTCCAGCGCGTATGTGATACCTATGTCTATTTCCGCTGCTATTGCAATAAAAGTCGGATTTTTTAACGGAGCTAAAAACCTTAAAGAAATCAGAAGATATTCACTTTCCGGAACATCTATGTCGGTATTGTTTATGCTGCTGTGTTCAGTATTGCTTATCGCAGTGCCTAAACAAATATTCGCAATATTTACACAAAACAAAGAAATACTCGCGCTAGGACTCCCGATTTTACATATAGCAGCGTATTATTTAATGTTTGACGGCTTGCAGGTAAGTTTGAGCGGTATTTTAAAAGGTCTTAAAATGACAAAAATAGCATCGCTGACACTTATAGCAGGTTACTGGCTTTTTGGTCTGCCGTTCGGGTATATGCTGGCATACCATTATAAAATGTCTTTGAAAGGTTTTTGGATAGGGCTGGCTGTATCATTTCTTGCAATGTGTACATTATTCCTGATTGTAATTTTCCGAAAATTTAAACAGCTTAAGCGTGTATATTCCGATTAAAGATTAAATTGTCATAGAATGACGTTTTTAATAATGAAAAAAGAAGGATTTCACTGCTCACCTTTGCCTTCTTTTTCGGCTGAACTGTGGTGAAGCCTGAAAAATGGCTTCACTATGTGAACAATGTGACACTCCAAAAATTCGTTCACTTCGCTTTGCTCCTTATCACGAATTTTTCTCGGACATATAAAAATATAAAAAAATATAAAAATTCTTGCCAATAAAGCAAAAAATCGCCATAATAAAATAATTAAAACCTAATAGTCTGTCACAGCCGGAAGGAGATTCAAGATGACAACAGAATATGTTTATTTAAACGGAGAATATGTAGACGCAAAAACAGCTTCAATACCTGTCAGAAACCATGCATTTTTATACGGCACATCGGTTTTTGAAGGGATTCGTGCATATTACAACAAAGAAGAAAACCAGCTCTACGCATTCAGAATGAAAGAACACTTTGAAAGACTTATCAACAGCTGCAAAATTATGCATATGAACCCCAAATTTACTGTCGAAGAGTTTTGTACTTTGACAAAAGAACTGTTAAAAAAGAACGATTATAAAACAGATGTTTATATAAGACCTCAGGTCTACAAAAACGCTTTAAAAATCGGTCCGGGGCTTTTAGACAATCCTGATGCAGTTTTAATCTTTTCTTTTGCAATGGGAGACTATATTGATCTGGAAAAAGGTTTGAGTGTTTGTGTTTCTAACTGGAGAAGAAACGACGACAACGCAATACCGCCGAGAGCCAAAGTTGCAGGTTCTTATGCAAATACTGCCTTAATTGTTACAGATGCAAAACTTGCCGGTTTTGACGATGCAATTGTTCTTGATCAGGCAGGCAAAGTTACGGAAGGCTCAGCAATGAACCTGTTCCTCGTAGAAGGCGACACTCTTGTTACAACAAAGACAACAGACAATATCCTAGTCGGTGTAACAAGAAATACAATACTGGAGCTTGGCAAAAACGTTCTTGGAATGAAAGTAAGCGAAAGAGAAATATCTAGAACAGAACTCTATATTGCTGACGAAGCATTCTACTGCGGTACAGGCGCACAGGTCAGCCCGATTACGGCAATTGATCACAGACCTATAGGTACGGGTGCAGTCGGCGAACACACAAAAGAGCTGCAAAAACTTTACTTTGACGTTGTTAAAGGCAAGGTAGAAAAATATAAAAAATGGTGCACACCTATTTACGATTAATTTAGATTATGATTAATTTTCTGGGACTTTGCGTCCAAAACTTTATACAGACATTAAAATATATTTTCAGCGGTCGTACAAAATTCAGCGCCGTCATATCACAGGCTGCAATGATTAGCTACGACTCGCTGTCTATATCTTTAACTATCGTATTTATTGCAGCTGCTGTTATATCACTGCAGATATCAAAACAGTTTCTTATGAGCGGTGCAGAAAGCTATGTAGGCGGATTTATTGCGGTAGCACTGGTAAGAGAAATCGCACCGGGCTTTGCTGCACTGGCTATAGGCGCGCGCGCAGGTACTGCTATTTGTGCGGAAGTAGCAAACATGCAGGTAACAGAGCAGGTTGACGCAATAAAAACTCTCGGGGTTGACCCTGTGGGTTATTACTTTGCACCACGGCTTGTTGCATCTGCATTAACAGTGCCTATGGTTGTTATTCTGGCAGAATTTATTGGTATTGTCGGAGGCATGATGGTTGCATATTTTGCAATCGGGCTTCATCCGAATAGATTTATGAATACGGTATGGCTGCTGTTAGAGGCAAAAGATATTTACATAAGCATTCTGAAAGCTTTTGTTTTCGGGATATTAATAACACTGGTCTGCGCTACCCAAGGCTATAAAACTCACGGCGGTGCAAAAGATGTGGGAGAATCAACGACAAAATCAGCTATTCTCTCAACATTCTATTTACTTGCGGCTGATTTTATTATCAATATTATTTTTTATGTTCATGTCGGAATATAATTGCGGAAACTGTTCTTAAAAAACACCTGATTTTAATTCTTTTCATATGAAAGTCAACTTAAATACCAACAATAAAATTTCTTTTAAATGTGCATATCTGCATCCTAGAGATGCTGCATATAAAAAGTTATTGCAAAAGGGGTTACAGGAGAGTTTCGGAATTTTGTGCAATATCAAAGATTTGAACGCTGTCGCCGGACCGGTTGAATTAAAAAATATTATTAAAAAACTAAAACCAAAACACTACGAGGTCGGGGATAATTTCAGAGCTAATTTCCACTTGCATACTACAGCATCTGACGGCAGTCTGACTCCTGAAGAGTTTCTCGAAAAGTCTTGCAGTTGGGCTGATAAAATCTTTCAATCCGGCAAAGCCAATGATGGGCTGCCTGCATTTTGTGCAGCTATTACCGATCATGACAGAGTAAAAAGTGTTCAGGAAGTAATTGCCCTTATTGCGCAAAAGCCTGAAAAGTATAAAAATTTTAAATTTGTTACAGGGTGTGAATTTCTGCTGCATGGCTATAAAGAACCGCATCCGGCGTTTGAGGCAGTAGGACTGGGGTTTAATCCGTTTGATAAAAATCTTGAACCGATGATGAAAGGGTTTGCTTCTAACAATCAGGTTTCGGATGTTAAAAAAATAAAAGAAGCCGGTGGTATTTTATCCTGGGCGCATCCGATAGTTACGCCGGACAAAATTAATGATGACTTTTTTGCCTTTTTGAAAGAACACGGTATAGACGGTGTTGAAGGAAATTATCAATACAAAAGATGGGATAAAGAATATGTCAGTGCTGTTAAGCCCTTGTTAGATAAACTTATTAAAAAGTTCAAAATGTTTGTAACCGGCGGAACAGACAGCCATATAAAATCTATATTTTAACTAAAGCTTACATTTATATCTAATCTAGTGTCGCAGTTGCCGCCTCGAGTCTTCGAGCCGTCACTGCTCACCTTTTCAATGTGACACTCCAAAAATTCGTTCACGTCGCTTTGCTCCTTATCACGAATTTTTCTCGGACAATTTATAAATACCTTTCAATAAATTTTAAACAGCAATCGATTTTTTCGTCGTTCAACTCGTGGTCGCTGCCTTTGAGTTCCGTGTATAAAATATTTTTACAGTTATTTATTGATGCAAGCTTTCTGGCATGTTCTACAGGTATGACAGGGTCGTCTTTTGTGTGGATAATATAAACCGGAGATTTGATTTTCTTTAGTGCATTTGCATTGTCAAAGTTGTTTTTAAGCGGTATTAAAAACGCCGGAAGATTGCGAATAACTTTTCTTACAATATCAGGCATGCTTGCTTTTTGGGCAATCTTTTTTGCCATATCCGCCGCCTTGAAAAAAGGATTTATAAGGATAGTAAAAGCTGTTTTGTGCCTCATCGCAAAATCAACAGCTACCGCACTGCCCAGAGAGTGTCCTATTATGCCAATGTCTGACGGATTTATCCCTTGTAAAATCAAATAGTTAAATACAGCGTTCATATCAGCACGTGCGCCGTTTTGGGAAAAATATCCGCTGCTTTTGCCCTTGCCTCTATAGTCAAAAGCAATTACTCCCCAGCCGGAGTCGGTGAGTTTTTGATAAATTTTTTGCTGCAAAGGGTTGCTTTTTTCGCTGCTTATTCCTTCGCAAAATATTATGTATTTTTTGCATCGGAAAGGGTTTATATCCCATATGTCTATTTTTACATTGTCTTTAGTTAATATTGTTTTTTGTTTTACACAGTTTTTTAGCTCTTTTATTAGCGGATATGAGGCTTGTTTTGTAAGTTTTGAGTTTTCAGCATAAAAATTTTTTTCATAATTTTTTATTGAATTCAAAATCGCCGGAATGTTAAAAACATTTGTGCTGTTAAAAATATTGTGTTTATCTGTCTGCTTTATGGAATAATCAACCGTATACATTTGTATCTCCTTTTTTAATACAACAATTTAGCTTAATTTTTGAATTTTGCCAGTTAAATAAAAAATTGATAAAAAAAATACTCTTTAGGGCTTGACGTAATTGTTTAAAACATAGATAATGAGGTGTGGTTTTCTGTAAAAGGAAAATGAGAATAGTTAGGAGAAGTCTATGAAAAATTTTAAAATTCTGCTTGCTTCTACATTGGTGGTTTTGGTGTCTGCTTCTTGCGCAATGGCTAAAGATTGTGCAAAACAATGCGACAAAAACAAACCTACTCACAAGATGGAAGCTTATGCACACCCGACTATGTTTGGTTCTCAGGCTCAACAGTTGAACACAGCTAAAGAAACTTATATTGTCGGCGGAAAAGTTTACAAAAAGAAAAATCACATGGGCATTACCAACAAAGAAAATGTTGTTATCGGCTCAAGAGTGGAAGCATTGATGAATCTTCTTGAAAAGAAACAAAATGCATCTAACTTTAATGCAAAAATGCCTGTTTTGCGTTCAGAACTCGCTGTTATTCTCGCTGAAGAATTCGGTCTGAACAACAAATCAGTATCTAAATCCTACAAAGATATCCCGTCAAATTACTGGGCTAAAGATTGGATTTACGGTGCATTAAACGGCGGCGTTATGATTGGTTATCCAGACAAAAAATTCAGACCTGACCAGCCTGTTACTAAAGCGGAAGTTTTTGCTACAGTAGCACAGCTTATTGACGTTGCTACAGACAGAAGCTTAATCGTTCCTAAATTTAATGACAAAGATATCAACAATATTCCTCGCTGGGCTATTGCACCGACAAAAGAAGTTGTTGCTTCTGATTTATTAAAAGATATTCCTAATCCTGACAGAGTAAACTCTGACGAATATCTTTCAAAAGAACAGGTTGCATATCTCATTTGCTCATTGAAAGAAAACTGGACAGGTAAAAATTCAATCGCAAAAGACAAAAATGCACCTGATGCTATCAAAAACTACGCACCTGTTGTTCTTAACGTAAAAATCTTAGACAGACTTTCTGCAAGAACATCTAACGCAGGTGACAGATTTACAGCTAAAACAACTGCTGATGTTACTGTAAACGGTCAAACTTTCAAAGCCGGTTCTAAAGTAAAAGGCGAAGTTGTTCAAGTTGTAAGACCTGGTATTAAAAATCCGGGTTACATAAAAGTTAAATTCGTTAAAATTAAAGACGGCGATAAATGTGCTGAGTTCCCGAAAGAAATTTCACAGGCACAGGTTGCTGCTTTGAAAAATCCGAATATCTTAGCAAGATTGCTCGGTGCTCCGTTCAGTGCTGCAGGCAGAGTTGTCGGTGTAGCTGTAAGAACTGTAGGCACAGGCGTTGATGTTGCAGGCGACAGCCTCGAAGAATTCGGTGACGAATTGTCAACCGCTTTTGTTGATACATTTACATTGCACCCGGGTGCAGGTGTTATCAACGTTGGTAAATCATTAGCTACACTCGGTATCGGTACTTATGATATTTGCAAATTGATTGTAAGCGGTACATTCGGTGTAATTTATGAATTTACTGATGAAGTAAGATACTTAATCGTACCTGCTTATTCTAACGATTCAAGCTTGAATCCTAACGAAGAGTTGAAAATTGTATTCTAATTGATACAAACAGCTTTTACGAAAAAGGAGAATAGAAATATTCTCCTTTTTTGTTGTTTATGTACTGTAAAATCAGTCGTTATACTTGTAGATGATACGTAATTAGGTGACGGAAATAATTCTTTCTTAACATAAATAATATAAAAATTTTCTGCCGAAGCAATAATAAACAAAACTGCGTAAGCAGTGTAAGCGGCTATACAAATAACTGCATATTCTTTAAATGTTAAAATTTTTGTCACCAAATTACTGAATATATACAAGAATGACGTGAAAATCAAAAGAACTAATGTTTTATTTTCTACCGGTAAAATTTATTTCCCAAGAATGGAGTCTGCAACTTCCATTACTTTTTCCGGTTTTATCGAGCACATGCAGGGGGTAAATTTTTCTCCTTCTCCTAACATTTTGCATTTTCTTTGTCCGCAGTACCTGCAGCTTATTGTCGGTTCAATAAATGTACCGTTTTTACTGTAAGCCGAGCTTGAGCGCGGGTGAGTAGAACCCATCAGAGCAATTGTTTTTGCCCCTACTGCGTCTGCCATATGCAAAGGTCCGGAATCGCCGGAAATGAACAGGTCGCAAAGTGATATTAGCGCAGCAGTTTCTTTTAAAGACAGTTTGCCTGAATATATATGCGAATTTTTTATGTCCTGATATTGGCTGTGATTTTTTGCTTCAGCCGGTGAACCTATTACAAAAACAGATGCTCCGTATTTTTCAACAAGCATATTTCCGAGTTGTTTCCAGTATTCATCTACCCAGATGCGTCCCTGACGTTGAGAGTCATTTTCTCCGCCTGGGCTGAGAATTACCAGCGGATGCTGCATAGCGGAAAGTTCCTGTTTAAATTTGTTTTGGATTTCTTTATCTATGCCTAAATCAAGATATTCCGGTTTTTTTAGCTCTCCCAGTGCATCACACGCTGTATTATAAAAAGCATCAACAGCGTGAACCCTTTGTGCATTTCTTTTTACTAGAGTTTTGGGGTTAGCAAAATAAATCATTATAAAGTTTCTTGCCGCATTAGTAAGATTTATAATAAAATCGTATTTTGTCTTTCGCAGCTCTAGCCCCTTTTTTATAAGATAAAAGATATTGTCTTTTTGCTTCATGTCAAAGGGAATTACGTTATCAATATAAGAATTATTTTCAAGTACCGAACATATGCTTTTGGCTGTAATAAAGTCCACTTGATGCTGCGGATAAGTACTTTTTATTGCCTGTGCAATAATTGTAGAGTGCACGACATCCCCTATTGCACCGAGTCTTATTATTAAAATTTTTTTTGATAAATTATTTTGCATTTGTTTTGGATAATAACATAAAAATAATCTTATTTTAAGGCAATTTTTTCTAAAAAATATACTTTATATATATAGCACGGGGTATACTATGTCTGATGACAATAATAATTTAGAAAATCCAAAAAATAGACAATCGCTGCCTGATGACGGTGATAACTTTAAGATGTTTTTTAGAGTTATGTCGGACAATGACGGTGACGATATGCTTCTTGATGCAGCAGTGGACAGTTATTCTACCGAGATTGGCATATTGGAAAGACGGGGCAAAGATATTTTAGACACGCTTGAAAAAGGTGCTAAAAAACTTTTTAACAAGAAAAAGGCAGTTGCTCCCGATTATTTAAACCCTGCAGGCACAGTGCCAACAACGACACCCGAGGCTGTTGAACATCAGATTAAAAAGAAGGGCAACAGCGCAGCTGATGCTGTTTTCCGTCCTGAGACCCCGTCTGTGGAAAAGAAATCTTCATTTTTCAAAGATGTAAAATACGATGTGTCGGTTGATGAATTTTCTGCTATGAAAAAAATTACCCCGACTGCAGAAGCCGGCACTGTTGTAGACTATTTTGACAAATCAATAGGTCTGAAATACGAGAATAAATCTCCTGGAGGTTATACTACATTCAAAAGTGAATTAGAGTATGAGCCTTTTGATAATACCCTGCAAGTGTCATCGAGCTACAGCATGCCCAACAGCTCTGTCGACGGTCGTGTATATTTAAATAAAGATAATCCCGGGGTTTCTGCCGGATATTCACAGCGCATTAACAAAAACTCATATTTGAGGGCAAATGTTTCTTGTTTTAAGAGCGATGCTGCTTTTGAGGTAAGCTACAAGTCTAAATTGAAAGATAATTCTTATCTTTCAGTAGGTGCTTACGGCTCAACATATCATAAAGAGACCGGCGTGCGCTTGCGCTGGAATTTTTACGGTTTTTAATTGTTCGAAAAAAATTCGTGATAAGGCTCTGCCGAACAAAAGCAGCCGGTGGCTGGTTTTGTGAGAGGTAAGCGACGTGAACGAATTTTTTGACAAAGCGAACAGTAGAGCGTAAGCGATACTTGTGAGCCTGTCACCGAAACTTAACGAAGTTAAGTGTAGGCGAGTGGCACATTGTTCACATAGTGAAGCCATTTTTCAGGCTTCACCACAGTTCAGCCGAAAAAGAAGGCAAAGGTGAGCAGGTGCTGGCTGCGGTCAGCCGGCAGCAACTGCGACACTAGATTAGATTACAAAATATAAAAAACCTCCTTATTTAATATCAGGAGGCTTTTTCCAAATTTTATAAGTGTTGCGCAAAAAGCGCAGGTACTTTGTTATTCGTTTGTTTCTGTTGTGCTGTTAATGTCAGCTTCTGTTACTTCATCGTGACCTGATGGACCTTTTCTGATAGTTTTTGCACCGACTTCTACTGTGCCGTCCCACTCTGTGTTCAGGGATTCGGGGTTCAGTGCAATTGCAACATTCATAAAGAAATCATAAAGTTCAGGTTCATTGATTCCGTTTCTTGCATCTTTAAATGTTCTTGCATAATCTCTCATGATTTTTGCGTTTTCTTTATATTTTTCGTTTAATTCAGGATGAGATTCCGGTTTTAGTTTGTAAGCAAGTTCCGGATGTTCAGAAGCAAGCTGTTTCATCTGTTCATAAACTTTAACCTGTCCGCAGAAAGCAAGTATTACCTCATACATGTCATCCAGTGCTTCTGAGTACTGTCCTAGTTTAAGTCTGCAGTCTATTCTGTCATCATAAAAAGCGCCTACGCCGTAGCCGGGTCTGCTTTCAAGATACTCAAAATCAGCCAGAGCTTCTTCGTATCTGCCGTAAAAATAAGAAAGCTGCGCTTTTTTAGCTCTTGCTGCGTCAAAATCCGGCTCTAATTCTACAGCTTTTGCATAGACATCAATAGCGCCTTCTTTGTTGTTATGTGTTTCGTACCTGAGTCCTTCGTTATAGTAGAATTGTGCATCCTTTACCTGTGTTTCTTCCTGATTGGATTTTTTCGCTTTTTTGGCATCTGCGCTCAGACCTGTAACACACAGCACTGACAAACATAAAACCAATGATAATAATTTTTTCATATTTTGATACTCCTAAGTCTAAGATAATTTATATTATATAACAGGTAGTATAGTATTTTACAGTATTTCTTAATAAAGCTTTATATTGTGTTTTTTGTCCGCTCTGTCCGCAAGAAATGTGGAAATAACCGGAATAAATATATAATAAATTCCTCCGAGAATAAGTGCGGGTTTTGCTATTTTTATACCTTCTATGTATTTTTCAAGCAGAGGCGAGTTTTTGTTTGCTTCTTTAAATTTTTGTATAAATTTTTCGGTCGGTTTTTTTGTATAGTGGTGGATTGCATATCCGCCTGCAATACTTAGCCCTGTTGATATTGCGGAATTGTATATCAGAGCTTTTTTGCGGTCATTTTCTATTTTTTTATTTTTTGCGGCACTGTTGATAAACGCTGCTGTCAAAACAACATCCGTCATATTCATAATATGCTGGGCAAAGTTTGTATCAGCATATTTTTTTGCAAATTTTTGCAGAGGTTTTGTGTTGAGTATTTTTCCTATACCTCTGGCAATTTTTTCTGTGGCGGCAGTGTATACGCCTTTAAAAGATATTACTGATGAGTGAGTTTTTGGCTTGGAATGCGGGTTATTTTTCGTGTCTTTGAAAAACAAACTCATAATCGGCGGAATTAAAAAACAGGTTAAAGCTGATTTTGGAACAGCAATAACAAAACCTAATCCCAGCTTGAATAACTGGGTTGCAAACTGATAAACATTTGATTTTGCCAGTGTTTTAGAGCCTGATTTTAAATTTTTGACGGCAGATTTGTTTAAAAATTCTGACGGATTGGTATCTATTTTTTTTATTGCTCTTGCAACGGGATTCGACGCAGCGAACATAATGAGGTAGCCGACAGCGCTTGAGGCAAGAGATTTTGCGCAGGCATAACGTTTGTTTTTTTTGTCAGTTTTAGGGGTGGCGAGTATTGCTGCCGGTCTTGCGATTGTGGAAAACATAAGAGATGTTGTTGCGCAAAAAAGCGCGCTGTTATTTGCCGCAAATTCCAGCCCTTTGAGAAGCATTTTGTTGTTATAAGCGCTTTTAAAATTTGTTTTCGGTGTGCTAGTTGGTCTGTGTATGTTTATTTTCATATTAGAAATTGCCGCCTATTAGTAATCTTACCCTAAAGTAGTAAAAATAAACATAGCGATTTTGCGCAATGTTTTTGTACTGTTGTGACGTTATAGTGACTATGTAAATCCTCAACTCTTCTGATTGCTTGTACTTAGTGCTCACCTCTTTTGCTCTTTAAAGCATTAGAGGTTTTTTTTACCCCTTTATACGGATTTCTGCCTAATTGTAAAGAATTGTAACAGTATATACTCAAAACTGAAATTTTAAAGTTTGTATATACTTTATATATATGTAAGCATTAAATAAATAAAACGAGACAAACAATAAAGATATTAAATAAGATGAGACTTTCATACTAACACTAACCTACCTACCTAACTTCCTAACCTTCCCTTCCTATTAAAAGTATTGCTCTAATGAAAATTAGAGCTTTTTTTTTGCTGTTGAGTTGGTATAAATGTGCCTGCAGGGTAAATTAAAACAGCATTTTCATGCCTGCAGAGCAATTTAAAGAGCTGATTTTATATTGTACACAAAGCTGATTATCTGTATTCCTATTGCAACAAACACCATCAACAATATTAAGAACACAAGGATTTTTTCAGGCAAAAGAAATTCCCTGCGTTTGCTGTTTGAGTTTGAAAAGCAGTAATAAGGCAGTTCCGTAACATCCAGCCCGAGAGATTCTGCTTTTTTGTAGTCAGTTTTTGCTTTATCATCCTCGTTGATTAAAAAATATAAATAACCGCGCTGATAATACAACTCCCACAGGGTGTATTGATTATCTCCTCTTTGTTCGATTTCTGCAGTTATCGCATTAATTTCATCTGTGTATTTTTTAGACATAATTTTTTAAGATGCTGATTTTAAAAGCCTAATGACCACTGGAACTGCTTTTGTTGTTTTGAAGCCATAGCGGTTCTGTCAACGGGTGCAGTTGCTGGAGAACCCTTAACTTCTATAACATTTTTTGCTTTTTGCAGTAAATGTTGTTTTTGCATAGCTTTATCAACGTTGTAATATGATTTTAGATAATCAAGTTTGTTCTGAAGTTCAACATTTTCGTCATTAAGAGCAAGAACCTGTTTTCTGTATTTGTTCAATGTAATTTCGCTCGATGTAACAAAGTAGTAGCTGACAGCAGAAATCATAATAAACATGATAAGAATAGCGCAAAGAGTTTTGTTTACTCTGGATATAGCCATTTCTTTATATGTTTTGTGAGCTTCGGGAAAGTAGCCGTTGATAACAGGGGTAACAGGTTGACCGTTGTTTGCAGTTTGACGGTATTTGTTGTAGTGGCTCTTTTGATTGCTGACCGGTCTTGTCAATTTAGTTCTCCCATGACGTTATTTTTTTTGCTATCCTCAGTTTTGCAGATCTTGACGGAGGATTTTCTCTAATTTCTGATTCTGAAGCTAATATCGGTTTTTTGTTGACCAACTCAAGCATTGGCGGCTTGCAGTGACAAACTGGCTCATTTGGTTTGCATCTGCATTTTGATGCGTAATACTTGAAACATTGTTTTACAAGTCTATCCTCAAGAGAATGAAAACTTATTACACTAATTATAGCATCAACAGATAATAAAGTAAGCACTTCATTTAATGTATTTTTAATATTTTGTAATTCATTGTTAACTTCTATCCTGATAGCCTGAAAAGTACGGGTTGCAGGGTGGATTTTTTCCTTTGTTTTAGGGACTGCATTTTTTATTATTTCTGCTAATTCAAGCGTAGTTTCTATATTTTTAGTGTTTCTGTAATTTATAATACTTTTTACGATTCTTTTGGTGAACCTTTCTTCGCCGTATTCACTGATAATCCTTATTAAATCATCCTCGCTGTATCCGTTAACAACATCATATGCGCTAAAATCGCTGTCTGTGTTAAAACGCATATCTAATGGCGCGTCTTTCATAAAACTGAAGCCGCGTTCCTGCTTGGTCAGCTGATGATACGATGCCCCCAGGTCGAATACAATCCCTCCTGTGATTTGATTTATTCCTAAATTTTGTAACACTTGCTTAATATTGGAGTAGGAGTCATGTACAATTGTTAAATTTTTGTAATCTTTGAGCCTTTCTGATGCATAGTTGATAGCATCACTGTCCACGTCAAAAGCTATTAGTCTCCCGTCAGGCTGGATTTTTGGCAAAATCAGCTCGCTGTGTCCTCCGCCGCCTAGTGTTGCATCCACATATATTTTGCCCGGGGTGCAGTGCATGGCGTCTACTGCCTCGTGAGCCATAACTGTATAGTGTTGAAATTCTTGTTTTTTATTTTGAGAGTCCATTTTATTATTTTATATTAAAAAATACAGAGTGTTAATTAATTTCCGGTGTTATAAAAAAGTCGTTTGAAAAGTAATCTATATCTGTTTTTGCCGTGTTATCAACAGCTTTTTTCTGAGAAACAGCTGATTTTTTACCTATAGAATATGCCAGAGCTTTTTTTATAGGGCTTTTTGATTTTTGATTTTTTCTGTCGATTTCTTCCAGTTCTTCCTGGTTTTTAGCCGTCAGAGGAACTCCGACAACCTGTCTTGATATAGAATCGTTAATTGTTGATGTAAGCGCTGTTAGTGTAAATGCTCCTGCAAGACTTGAGTTGCAGAGTTTTGAAAGCAGATTGTGAACAAACGCCATAATGTAAGCCGATACGCTGATTCTGGAAATTTCTTGTGCTGCTCTGTTTTTGGCGCTCTTGTTGGCATCTTTTCTGTTGTCGTTGCTGTATTGCATAGTAAGGTTGTATGCGTCAGTAACAAGGAATAGTGTCGTTATTGCCCTGGAAAGATTTATATTGGTCTGGGCAAGAGTATTGCCGTCATATTCCAGCTGTTTTTCTCCGTCAGCACGCATTACGGATTCTTTTAAAATGTTTTGAACCTTTTTGACATCTGCCTCGTTAAGAGTGCCGTCCGGTTGAATTTTTATATTTTCGCGCTTGATTTGCTTATCCAGCCAGAGAAGTATGTTTTTTGCACCTTCTATATCTTCTCGTTCTTTTGATTTTGATGAAATAAACTCTTTGAATATTTCAAGTTTTTTGTCTGCTTCCGGCAAAGGTGATGTTTTCCAAACCTCAAGTTTCATTCTTTGAGCAAGGTAGTTTTCAAAATCCTTTTTGCTGTCTGCGCTGCTCATAGCTTCATTCAGCCTGTCTTGCCAGTAAGTGTTTTTCCTGCCGCGTATTATGTTGTAGCAGTTTTGCAGGAATATGTGAGTCCTTTTGGTCAGGTTTTTAACAAAATTAACCGGAACAAGTATACTTTTTGTCCATTTGCCCCATATAGTATCTTTTGAGCCTACAGGAACTTTTGAATATGCATTGCTGCTGATTATCTCATTAAATACTTTCGGTGCGGCGATGTTGTTTGTTTTATAAAAATCGGATTTTTGAGCTGCTTTTAAAATAGCTTTTTTAATCGTTGCCGCTGTTTGTTCATCAGTTTGTTCAAGAATTTTTATTATTTGAGAAAGTTTGTTTTTGTCTATCAGCTTTTCTACACGGTAGTATCCCTTAAAAGAGGGCTGCGTGTTATGTTTTAGGGGTTGATAAGCCGGAGTTTGTGCATCAGGTCGGCTTTGGGCAAAAGCTTTGAACAGTTTTTCATTAGCTTTTGTTTTATTAAAAGAAACCTGCGGTTTGTTGTTGATTGCGGCAGCCGGTTCTTTTTTCTTAACAGTTGTCAAAAGCCTGCCTATTGAAGGAAGTATACCTTTTTTCTCGTACATTTCCTGTTCGAGCCTGTCCAGAGTGTCTTTGTCTGACGGCATAATTGGCTTTCCGACAAGTTTTCTGCCTAAAATTTCAGAAAATGCTACGGTTGAACCTGATACAAACATAGCGGTAAGCAGGCTGCGGTTAACTGCTGTTTCAAATGTTCCGAACAGCAGGTTCTGGATGTACATGTTCATACCGATTCTGGAAAATTCCTGCGCAACACGGGATTTTCTCTGGTTTGCGGCTTCTGTATGATTGTTGCTGTATCTCATTGTCGTGTTGTATGCGTCAGTACCTAAAAAGTATGAGTATACAATACCTGAGATTAGCCTGTTGCCTATCATTAGTGAGTTAGAAGAGTATTTGCCCTTGTTAGGGTCTACAACTTTGTTTCTTCTTCTGTTTATTTTGCCTTCCAGGATATCGTCAGGGATTAAAAATTTGCTTGTATCGTTAAATTTTGTATGCCCGCTTTTTTTTCTGTATCCGTTTTCCCATATTTCATGGGATTTTAAAAGACCTTCCAGCGCTCTGAAATTTTTAAGAACCTTTTCTCTTTCCGAGCGTCTTTTAAGTATTTTTGAGTCTTTGGGTAATATTAATTTTTCCCCCCATTTGTATACTGCTGTCAATGGAGAAACAAGCTGTGTAAAGAATTTTGACACAAGCGGTTGTTTGGGTAGATAAATCAGCTGACCCTGCTTTATTTTTTCGAGCATTTCAGCGCTCAAATGGTTTTGTTTTTGAAAATCCTCATGTTCAAGTATGTATTTGACATAGTCGTTTTTTATGTCTGTATAGTATTTAAGCTGCTGTTTATTAATTTTTTTTAGCGAGTCAAAAACCTTGTCCTGAAGGTTTTGGGGAACTGTTTTTATTATGGGTTTAAGCGCTATTTTGGATTTTATCGCATTAAAATTAAAACCCTTGAAAGATATTTGCGCATTTACGCCTTCTTGCAAGGGTTTTGATAATATACTTTTATTCTGTAAGGTATTTTGTTTGCCCGAGTGGAGCGAACCTTGCTCCGCATACTGGTAACGGATTTCTTTTCGCTTCAGACCGTATTGATGTTTTGTTTCAATTTGTCCGATTTTCATTTTTTCAGCTTAATACCTTTGAGAATATTATCTTAACCCGATAAAAAAAATATTTAAAGGATTTTTTTGACAGTTATCTGTCCAATTGCTTTAAACCCTCTAAAAATATTTTTTGCTAGTTCCAATGAATAACTATACAAAAGTTAATACAATAAAAAAGGCTGATAATATCAGCCTTTTTACTATTTTCAAAATCTTTCAAAAAAGTTTTTAATTTTTACCTTAAGATTGTGCAAGTCCATTATAAAAGGATTAGGCGAGTAAAAGGATTTTTCCAATTCTCTTTTTTCGCGCTGTTTTGAAAGTTCTATATGCTTGTCTACGTTTTGGAAATCTTCTTTAGAAAATTCAACGAGATTTTTTCTGTTTAATAATGCATAGCGGACTAAGTCAGGACGGGAATTCAGTTTTTTTAAATCTGCATTAGTGAGAACGTTGTCTATTTGCTCTATTGATGCAAAGTCTGATTCTTTTCCTACTGTTGTATGGATAAGCTTTTTAGCTTCCTGGTCTGCATCAATCTTTTGGAATATTCTTTCTACTGTATCAAGAGGTGCTTTTTCAAATTTTTTATTAATATCAACGTGTGATTGTACAAACTCAAAAACTTTGCTGCGAGCCTTCAGATTTTGTGCTGTTGTCGAATTGTATATATTCATTATAGTTGCAGCCATATCAAATTGGTTGCGGTAATTTTTAGTCTTAAAACTATAGTCTGTGGAATATACTTTATTCAAAGATTTTAGCAGCTCTACTCCTTCAGGTTTGTAGTTAACTTCTATTAAGTCAGGATTTATGTCGTTTAGTACTCCCTGAGTTCTATAAAGTTCTGCAATATTCAGTTTTTTTACATAAAGGTTTTTATTATAACCTTTTTCTATTTCTTGTTCCAAATTTTTGACTATGTTCTTATCACCGGCATTTAAACTAATATATGGTTTGTAATTTTCAAAATTTTCAGCAATTTTTTTTGATGATTTTGTTGTTAAAAATTCTTCCATTGTTTCAAACGGCAATTGGACAAAGGATGTTTTATAAGGATAAACAGAAAGCAGATTGTCAACCAGACTTAATTTTTTAGGTTCTTTTTCTGTTATATCAAAGATTTTGTCCAGCTGTTCCAATGAGTAATTTGTGTCATCAATCAGATTTATGTGAGTGTTGTTAGGGTATTTTACTTTGTTGTAAATATTGAAAACAATAGTTTTTGCTTTTTGCGGGTTAAGTTCCGTGTTGTTGTAAATATCTGCATTGTATTTGTCTGTTAATCTGTAGAGCAGTTTCATTTTGTGCTTTTTAAAGCCTTTTGTTAAAGGTGTAATTTCACTGTTTTTCATGTTAAAAACTGCTGCAATTCTGTTTCGAAACAGTGCAGTGTCGCAGTCTTTTTTGAGATTGAGTGCATATTTTAAAGCATTTGTTCTTGCGCCTTTGAATGCTATTGATTGTCTGTTATTGTTGTCATTTTTTTGGGTATAAACAGGCACAAGTGTATTAATTTTGTTAATGTTCATTTGAAAACCTCTCTTGATTTATATATTTTCATTTCATGTAAGTCTGTAAAAAAGAATTTTTGCTATAAAAACGTTTCTGGTTAATATTTTTTTACTTAATTTACAGAACATAAAAGAGGCACTGTAGTGCCTCTTTCTTTTGTATAAGTTTTTCCTTATTATGTATCAATATTCTGTGCAAATACCGCATTAGTCTCGATAAAGTCGCGGCGCGGTTCAACTTTGTCACCCATTAGAACGTCAAATAGCTGGTCGCACAGCATTGCATCTTCAACGTGAACTTTTAACAGAGTTCTTGTTGCCGGGTCCATTGTTGTTTCCCAAAGCTGCTGCGGCATCATTTCGCCAAGACCTTTGAATCGCTGCAGAGTGAGACCTTTTTTGCCTCTTTCTTCCACAACTCTTTGAAGTTCCGCAAAAGCCGTAATTTGCAGTTCTTCCGTACCTGTATCGAGGACGAGCACCTTTTCTTCTTCAATAAGGTAGCTTCTGATTGCCGGGTATGCGTTTTTAACCCTCTGAAACTCGTTGCTTTTAACAAGTATTGCAGTTAATGAAACCTGTTCTGTTTCTCTTTCAAGGTGTAAAAGCAGATTGTATTTTTGAACTTCCGTATTGAATTTGAGTTCAACCCTGTAATCTTTTGCCTCGGCAATACCGTAGTTTTCAGCGTGGTCTTGCAGGTAGTGATTTATGTAATCGCAGTGTTTTTGCATTACTTCCTGATTATCAAAATCCTCAGGCTCTATATTTGAACGGATTAGCGCTCTCATAACAACTGACGGGATAGCATTAATCAGCGGGTTATTGAACGAGTGATAGAATGTAGACATGTTAGCAAGCAGGTCTGTCAACTCTTTACCTGTAGCGTTTTTTGATTTGTCTTTGTTGTAGAGGGTTAAATCCTTAACGCCTCTTTCTCTAAGCATTTTGTCTAAAGCTCTGTCATCATAGAGGTATTCAGCCTGTTTGCCGATTGTAATTTTGTACAAAGGAGGCTGTGCAATAAATACGTGACCTTTGTCAAGAAGCGGTTTTGCATATCTGAAAAAGAAAGTCAAAAGTAATGTTCTGATATGCGCGCCGTCTACATCGGCATCGGTCATGATGATGATTTTGTGGTAACGCAGTTTTTCGATATCAACATCGTCTTCATTTTTACTTATGTTGATACCAAGAGCCTGTACCATGGATTTAATTTCGTTGTTTGCATACATCTTATCAAGACGTGCACGTTCAACGTTAAGAATTTTACCTCTCAGTGGCAAAATAGCCTGAAACATTCTGTTTCTGCCTTGTTTTGCCGAGCCGCCTGCTGAATCCCCCTCTACGATGTAGAGTTCGCATTTTTCAGGCTCTCTGTTAGAACAGTCAGCAAGCTTGCCGGGAAGAGTAGATGTTTCAAGAGCAGATTTTCTTCTTGTGAGTTCTCTTGCTTTTCTTGCAGCTTCTCTGGCTCTTTGGGCTTGAAGAGTTTTTTCAATAATGATTTTTGCATATTTAGGGTTAAACTCAAGCCACTCCTGCAGCTTGTCTCTTATTGCATCCTGAACTGCAGCTGTTGCTTCTGAGCTTCCGAGTTTGTCTTTAGTCTGACCTTCGAACTCCGGATTAGGAAGCTTAACGGAAACAATCGCCGTCAAACCTTCTCTTACGTCTTCACCGGAGAGGTTAGCTTCGGAATCCTTTAGTAGTTTATTTTTTCTTGCATAATCGTTTAATACACGGGTTATACCGTTTCTAAAACCGGTCAGGTGAGTACCGCCGCCGTGAGTGTTGATATTGTTTGCAAAGCTCAATACAGACTCGTTATAGGCGTCAGTATACTGCATTGCAATTTCAACCTGCATGTTATCTACTGCTTTGTCAATGTAGATAGGCTGCTCAAAAAGGACTGTTTTGTTTTTGTTCAAAAACTCAACATAACTGCCGATACCGCCTTCAAAGTGAAAATCCTGTTCATCTTTTGATTCCACGTCAATGTATCTGATTTTTAAGCCTTTGTTTAAGAATGCCATTTCTCTTAAACGGTTGGCAATAACATCGCGGTCAATGTGTGTAGTTTCCGTAAAGATTTCCGGATCGGGCCAGAATGTTGTTTTTGTACCGGTTTTGTCTGTTTCTCTGATTTTTTCAACAGGTGTAGTCGGTTCGCCTCTTAAATACTCCTGACGCCATACATATCCGTCTCTTGAAACTTCAACAACATATTTTTCAGACAATGCGTTTACAACAGAAGCACCAACGCCGTGCAGACCGCCGGATACTTTGTATCCACCGTCGCCGAATTTACCGCCTGCGTGGAGTACTGTATGTACAATCTCGAGTGCGGATTTGCCGGAATCAGGTTTTATATCAACAGGGATTCCTCGTCCGTTATCTTCAACCGTAACGCTTTCATCAGCATTAATTGTAACGGTAATTTCAGTACAATATCCTGCAAGAGATTCATCGATAGAGTTGTCCACAATCTCATATATACAGTGGTGCAAACCTCTTTGGGAAGTTGAACCGATATACATGCCGGGACGCATTCTAACGGCTTCCAATCCCTCTAAAACTCTAATATTACTCGCATCATAATGTGTTTCTGCAGCCATGCTTAATTATCCCCAATTAGTCTTATAAACTTGTTCATAACAACATTGTACAACAAACAAAGAGATTGAGCTAATTTGTAAAAACCTTCTTTTATTACTGAAAATAAAAAAGCTGTCCTCTGTATTTCCGCTCTTAGCGGTATTTTAAGAGAACAGCTTTTGTTTATATATGCTTTTTGTTAATATACCCATTCTTTATGGTTAGACAGGTATTTTGAATAAAATTCACTAAGTTTTTCAACAGCAGGTGCAACGTATTGCGTTTTGTCATACAGAGCAACGTGAGAGGCGTTGGGGATAACAAAGTATTCTTTCGGGTCTTTTGCTTTGTCGTATGCCTCTTTGCTAAAGTATGCGGTTTCTGCGTTTCCGCCTACTATAAACAGTACTGCTCTTGGTGAAATGCTCTCCGGTTTGTCAAAAGCTGTGAAAGCCATTTGTTTATCCAGACTGCTGTACAGATATTTGTTTACAGCTCTGGGGTGTGCGCCTCTGGAAGTTTTGTAGTATTCATAGCCTTCTTTGTATATAGCAGAGGCGTTTGCCGGAATTTCTCTTTTTGAATCAGGAACATATTCCGCATATTTGTATGCTTTGCCGTTAACTTCGTTTGTTCTTTGATCCGCTACGCTTTTTAGTTTCTGTTTTTGTTGTTCTTCCGTTAGGGAATCACCCAACCCCTGGCGTCTGGCTCTGCCGAGGTCAAAAGCTGAAACAGTTGCAACAGCTTTTATTCTCATTTCTGTTTCTGCGGCATTAAATGCATATCCGCCGCCGGAGCAAATACCCAAAACCCCTATGTTGTCCTTGTCAACAAACGGCAGGGTAGTAAGATAATCGACTGCTGAGCGGACATCTTCCACACGTGAAGCAGGGTCTTCAACGTATCTGGGTTCTCCTTCGCTTTCTCCCTGATATGCCGCATCATAAGCAAGGGTTACAAAACCTTTTTCTGCAAGTTTTTGTGCATACAAGCCTGCTGTTTGTTCTTTTACCCCTCCGGAAGGATGAACCACAACAATTGCCGGATATTCTTTTGTTTTGTCGAATTCTTTAGGAACGTATATATCTGCGGCTATTTTTATGTTGTCGCATTGTTTGATATAAAAAACTTTTTCTTTCATATATCCGGGTTCAGTGTTTATTGAAACTTTATCGGATTTTTTTATTTCTTTATTTTGTTTTGTTTCTTTTTTATTTTTTGAGGCTTTTTTGTCTTTATTACTTTTTGCGCTGGCAGCTTCCTGAGCTTTAAGCTCTGCTTCTTGCAGGTGCAGTTGTTCCTGTTGTTTTTCTTCGGTTAATTTTTTAGGTTCGGCTTTTGTTGTTTGTTCCAAATCTTTTATATTCTGAGGCTTTTCTACTTTTAATTCTATTTGCTGTTGTTTTGCCTTTGCTTTAGGTTTTGTTTTTTGCTTTGCCTCTGCACCAAACTGTGCCAGTGATACAAACAAACTTGCCGCAAGCAGTGCTGTTAATAACTTTTTCATTAATAAACCTTTCTACATACTTTCTATGTGCTAAAAGGGCACGCATCAAATGACTTGTGCCCGTAATAACTTTATCTTAATTCTATTAATTTGTATTTTCTTGTGCCTACACCTAAGTCGGCAGCAGCTTCTACCGTATGTATGCCGTGTTTTTCTTCCATCCTTTTGATAAGAGAAGCTTTGCCCTCGTCTTTTGATTGATAAATCAAATCAACACATGCCTGATCAAGAGCAACAGGGTCGTCAGAGCCAAGTATACCTATATCCGCAATTCCAGGTTCTGCCGGATGGCTGTTGCAGTCGCAGTCTATAGACATTCTGCTCATTACGTTTATAAAGGTGATATTGCCTTTCATATAATCCATAACTGACTTGTCAGCATCTGCCATTGCTTCTAAAAATTTATCCTGTTCGCAGGTCCAAATTTTATCAGGGTTTCCTGCTCCGTGGATATAAGCTTTGCCGTATGAAGACGCAATCCCTATGGACATGTTTTTAAGCGCACCGCCAAAGCCTCCCATCTGATGCCCTTTAAAGTGTGATAATACGAGCATTGAGTCATAATTTTTTAAATGTGAGCCGACATAGTTGACTTTGATTTGTTTGCCGTTTTCAACCGGAAGCTCCATTTGTCCTTCTTCGTCCATAATGTCAACTTTTGCTATTTTGTCAAAGCCGTGCTCTGATATTGTTTTTTTATGTTTTTCTGTTGTGTTTCTTCTTCCTTCATAAGCGGTATTGCACTCTACAATGGTTGCATTCAGATAGTCAACAACAGGCTTTACAAAATCAGGCTGTAAAAAGTTGTGTCCGCCGGGTTCTCCTGAGTGGAGTTTTACTGCAACATTGCCGGACAAATTTTTACCCAGAGTTTTATAAATTTCTACGAGTTTTTCTGATTTTATTTCAGGTGTAAAGTACACTACAGCTGTATCAGGGTGTATTTTTTTATAAATCATGCCGTAAGCCTGAGCCGGGCTTGTTGCATTTTTAGTAAGCTCTTCAAAGGGACATAGCCCTGTTTTGTCTTTATTTTGGATTTCTTTCACAACCTTTTGGGCTTCATATTTTATGTTGTGCTGCTTTAATATTTCTATTGCGGGCTTTGACATTACATCAGCATAAACATACTCTGCGTCGCCGTATACATAAAGATACGCCGCTGCTCTGCCTACAGTTTTATCAAAAGCATAGCTTCCTTTAAAGTTGTTATTATCCAGATACACTAATAGCGGTATAATCCCGTGTTGTGTAAAAGTTTGGACTTGATTATCCTTGTAAATAACAAGGGATGAGTCTTTAAGTTTGTTAATAAGCATTGATTTTGTCTTTGCAGGTAATTTGTTTTCTTTAGCGCATGCCGGAGACACCAAAAAGAAAAGACCGAGCAGACCAACTAATGCTGCTTTAAAAAATTTGTGCATTTACCCCTCCTAACTTTTTTATAAATTTCATATAGTCAACTGAGCCCGCTGTTTTATTGAACTGGTGTAGTAAGCAAGTTCAATCATTTTGTTATAACACAGACACCAGCAACAAGTGCAAGGGGTCACTTATGTTAAATTTATGCTTATGCGACCTCGCTGCCTCACTCAATGTACAGATAAGCCTCATTTGCGGGCAGTTTACAAGCGAGGTCTCTTTCAAACAGTATATAATAAAACTTTTATCAGCGACAATATAAATATTACGGAATTTATATAGCGAACTCTGTTGATGATATAAAACTGCAGTCATTCTTGTATATGTTACGTAATTTTGTGTCTAAGATTGTAATATTTTAACGCCTCATATACACGGCTTACAAAGTAGGCCGTAGGGGGTTCGGGGCGAAGCCCTGATGGAATACGATTAGAGATTTTTAAATGAAGGAATGAAAATTTACCGTACCGATTTTATCATTTTAAGAGTGGACGGA
>CASFCQ010000031.1 GCA_949293185.1 uncultured bacterium | reverse complement strand
AACCTGTGCTCGGCAACTCGGGCTATATAAATTGCTTTCTTTTGATATATTAAAATGATTGTTATAATTACATAGCCCTCAAACAAACCTCGCTTGTTGTTGTTTGTGCAACTTTCTGTAATTCACTTCACAAAGGTCGGATTTTTTGTGAATATGCCGTTATTTGTATAACCGCTTACACTGCTGACGCAGTTTCTTATGTTAAGTAAGAATTATTTCTGTCACTGAATTACGTAACATATACAATTCTAAGGAAAGCGAAGAATCTCTTAAACGAACAAGTTATTTTCTTGTCCGTCATAACACTTGCTGCAAGCTGATTTTGTCAATAATTTAAAAATTCAAATTAACTAAACTTAACAATCATGTTATAAAATCACAAAAATGGGTATTTATATAATATATGGCATCTCATACATTATACTGATTTTTTTGTAACGAAATTGACACATTACCCGAAAAAAATTAAAGTATTTTTATAAAATGCCGATAATCATAATGTTTTTTAGCTAAAATGAGGAGCATTGCATGATATCCAAAGACAAAATTGAAAAATTCCTTGGTTTTACTCTGGCAGAAGTGCTGATAACCATGATAGTCATTGCTCTAATGACTCTTGCAAGTGTCCCTGTAATCAAAAAATCAAAAGAATACAGAGCGGCAGCAAAAGATAAAAACACCTGGATGGCATTCTATGACCAGAATGACCAACTTCATGTGTATAAAGACGGTACAGAAGATTCCAGTCTTATAGGTCATGAAGGCGGTGAAGAATATGCTATCTTTGAACCGCCGGAAGGCGTAACAAGATTTAATGTAACTGTAGTCGGCGGCGGCGGCGGCGGTGCTGCTGGTGAAGCCGGAGAAGGACAGGTAAAAAACTTCTTCTATACAGACCAATTTGAACAAACCTTTGTTCCTGCCAGTGATGGTATATATCAAATCATTGCTATCGGCGGCGGAGGCGGCGGCGGAGGCGGCGCCGGTTTATGCGAAGGCTACGGCGGGCGCAGCGGTGGTCTTGTTGTACAACGTGCAAACTTAAAAAAGACAAAAGCATATAAAATTCAGGTTGGTTTCTCGGGTAACGGCGGAGCCAGAAAGAAATTTGGTGAAACTTTTGGTCAAATTTTGAAACCTATAGGCTGGGCAGCGTTTGCTGCGGTGTCTGTTCTTACCGGTGGTCTTACAATTGCGGGATTTGCCGTAACTCTTACTACACTTGGTGCAGGGATTCTTTACGGTGGTTTCACTGCTGCAATGGTTGGAGATCTTTTGGAGTCAGGTAAATCAAACGATCGTAAAGATGGCGGTGGTAATGGTGCCGGATCATATTTTTATGGTGATGATATAGTAGTTACTGCCGGAGGCGGCGGCGGCGGCGAACACAGACGTAAAGCAGGCTTCTGGCCAAAATGCAGAACTGCCGGCGGCTGTGGTAAAGAAAATGCGAACAACAACTGTAGTAATACAACACCGTTTGCCGGTCCTAAAACTAAATTCGGTACAGATTTGTATGAAACACAGGCTAATGGTGATGCTAAGTATGGTGATTCTGTTGTTTATCAAGGCATTACAGATCATAGCGGTCAGACAGGCGGTAAAATATGTGACTTCGGCAGCAATATCAGCTGTAAAGACCTGAACACCATGGCAGGTGGTATGGAGTTATCTTCATTTGGCAAAGGCGGTGAAGGCGGTGGTAAACGCCACAGCGGAAAAGACGGTTCTGCCGGTATGGTTCAAGTAAAGGAACTCCCTGTATTTGGTGGTGGTGCAGGTACTCCGGGGTCAATCTCTTTCTACTCTTATACAAAATCTCCTCTTGCTGAGGGTGAAGAATTTGTTAAAGTATATCCGGGCAAAGGCGGTAAAGGCGGTCAAGAAAGCGGTGCCGAAGGTGAAGACGGCATGTTCTCAAGATTCGGTAACAGAATTATCGCTGATGGCGGTGCAGGCGGAAGAGCACGTGCAACTAACCCGGCTGAAAATGAAAAAAATGACCTGCAGGCAGTCGGCAAAGACGGCATAGTTGGTCCGATGACTAAAGATTTATTGGATAAAGTCCAATATCCGTCAGGTTCTAACTTGATTACAGAAATTTTAGGCGGCTTAAATTACGATGGCAGCTGTGGCAGCAACGGCAATTTTGACGGTAAAGGTGTCGGCAGTTGTACAAACAGTGATATTACCTCACCCGGCAGCAGCGGTGCAGGCGGCGGTGCTCAAGGTTCAAAAGATTTTACCGGTACTCCTAAATGGGGTAAAGGCGGTAAAGGTGCCTCGGGTATTGTAATCGTAACCTGGTAATAAAACAATATTTCGTCAATTCCCTTTATTTATAAAGGGAATTGACGATTATATAAATAAAAATAAAACTTAGAATAACTGGAGCAAAATCATATATGAAAAAGAAAACACAAGCATTCACACTGGCAGAAGCTCTTATCTTGCTTTTAATTGCTGCACTTTTGGCTGCAGCACTTGTGCCTGTAATTACAAGAAAACATAAAGATGTGGGCGAACACGGTGAGTGGACATGTACTTTGAATAAAGACGGTAAACATGTTGTAAAAACTACATACCGTGGCAAGGTAACAGAATTTGAACTTGCTCAAGGAAATGGTGAATATTGTGTTTTTTCTCCTCCGGCTGCGGCAAAAAACTTTACTATTAAAGCAGTTGGCGGCGGCGGCGGCGGTGCCGGCGGTACAATGGGAAATGTGAGCAGTATATATGATTCCAGAGTTGATGGTCCTACATATGCAGGTACTGTAGATGTGGATAGTACATATAATGTAATTATTGCCGGCGGCGGCGGCGGCGGCGGCGGTATGGCTTGCGGCGAAGCTAAAGATCAGATTACTAATGACCTTGATCTTGAACAAGATTCTGTATTTGAAACACAATCAGAAAAACATCATGGTATGTACGGGCAAGGAAATGACTGGTCCTGGAATGAGTCGACCCAGCAACATGACAAAGCTTCACCGGTCTCGTGGTGTCCAAAAACTTCTTCAATAGGCTATGATGTAGATTGTCGCAGCTCCGAAAACAGCAAAAGCGAAGATCCGAACCATCCAAAATATTATCAGTACGGTTACGTAGACCATATGTTACCCGGATTTAAATATAATCTGTTATTTCAAAATGATCAAAAATATACAGATGAATATAACTATGGACAGAACAAACCTGATACACGATATACAAATGAAAATGGTGAATGGGCTGGCAACATTTCTGTTTATGATTTTAAGTATAAATATTTAGCTTATGATGAAATCGGTTTAGATGAACAACAATTAAAAGACAGAGTAATGTGCTTTGCTGAAAATGATTGGCCAATGTCAAAAGAAATTAACGGTGACAAAGGTCTTTATCTTACTGACAAAGATGCAAGCAAACCAAGTATAAAATGCTGGAATCTGCCCGGTCAAGGCGGTCATCAGGGACAGGCAGAAAGCGCTATTGATAGTGAAGAACTCATGGCTGGTGAAAGTATCTATGCAATGGTTGGAAATCCCGGATATGGGAAACAAACAGGTAATAAACGTACCGTAAGCGCATTTTTGCCAAATTCAAGCGGAGTGTTGACTCTTACTACCCGTATGAGTAGTGATGGCGATGTAGGTACAAAAGGCGAAGAAACCATACTTCAGCTTGGCGGTAGAAAATATACTGCAGAAGGCGGTGAAGGTGGTGCTTCCAGATTTTTGAAAGAAATTCCCGCGTATAAAAATATTCCTGTTTATGAATGCGAAGTATATCCGATTGAAAGTTCTGGATTTTTAGATGAACCAACTGCTGCAGCAGGTAAGGATGGTACAGTAACAACAAGTCCGAGTTTTTGTACAAATACTCCTCATTCCACTTGTAGTGCTCCGACTTATTGTGTAGATTGGGTCTCCAAAACTTGTAAACATCCTGATACTACTGATGAAGATGGTAATACAATACCTGGTTCTAGTTATGATTGTTCTTATTGTGCAGATACTGTCCAACATTATAAATGTAGTTGTTCTAAACATACAGGTATATCATCTTACGGATTGAGAAACTGTGTCCAAAGAGTACGACCTAAATATTTTGACGCTACTCACAAAAAATTAGGTATAAATGTATGTATATACAGTTCTGCTGTACTGGAAGGTGAAAATCCTAAACTTCCGGATGGCGATAGAAAAAATCCTGCTCCTCTTTTTGGCAACACCATCGCTGATATTGATTTTCCGTATCTGAATCCGGAAATAAAACCATACACGCCGGAAGCTGACGAAGAAGATCAATATTATCTGGAAGGCGGCAGACAGCGTTATATGGGACAAGCCGGATCAGGCGGTTATGGTGCAGGTGAAACATCACGTACATATATCGCTTTTAATGACCAAACAGGCGAGGCTTTTGCAAACTTCATCGGTAATGAAGGTACAGAAGGATATATAGCCATAGTCAGATCAGACGCTTACGGCGGTACAGGAGGACAGGCTGGTCAATATGTCAGCACTATGGTCAAAAAACTTGCAAAACTGAAGATTACTATTGGTGCTCCCGGTGCTCCGTCAATTATACAAACTGACGGTCATCCTGGCTATCCAACAATTATTCAGGAATTTGATACTGAGTCAAATTCTTACAAAGATATGTTTGTATTGCAAGGTGGTATTGCAGGACAGGCTAAAAAGCTGACAGCAATGGCAACAGCTGAGGTTGTTAAAGGCGGTGACGGTGCACCTTCTCCTGTTGAAAATGAAGCCAACAGAGCCAAGATTATACCATATGGCGGTTATTCCGGAGATGGTGCTAATACCAACTACGCCGGTAAAACTGCAATTACAAGCGTATGGGGACAGTCTGGTACAATACTTAATGGTGCTGCGTATTCCTTTAATACTATAGGCGGACATCCGCTTGATATGACATATGGCGCCGGCGGCGGCGGCGGTGCCGGTGGTACTAGTACGGCAGGCGGCGGTGCTGCCGGTACACCCGGTGTAGTTATTATCAAATGGTAATGACTTTGACAATTGAATAAATAATAATCGTCATTCTGAGCGAAAGCAAGGACTCCGTGCAAAAGTTGACTAAATGTCAAGTTTTGAATGGAGTCAGCCTAAGTGAGATACAAAGTATCTCCGTGGCGTATAGATATTTAAGTCAACAGATACTTCGGCTAACGCCTCAGTATGACGGTGAAAGAAAAGCCAACAAGGCTGGTATAAATGAAATAAATTCAGTATGGCAGGGTAAGAGGTCAACCCTCACCCCAGCCCTCTCCCATTGGAGAGGGAGCAGAAAACAAGACGTCATTCTGAGCGAAGCGAAGAATCTAAGACCAACAAACCGCCTCAGCATGACGGACAAGAATAAAAAATAAAGGACAAAGAATGATTAAAAACACAAAAATCTTAAATGCGTTTTCTTTAACAGAAGTACTGGTCACTATGTTTGTTATCATGCTTTTGATTATTGCATCAGCCCCGATGATTACTAGAAAAAACGTTAAGAATAAAGCCCCTCACGGTGTGTGGGAATGTTACCTTACAGCAGAAGGTAAACATGAAAGTAAACTTACCATTGATGGTCAAGCCTCTAAAACACAAGTAGACGGCGGCGGTGAGTATTGTGTTTTTAAACCTCAACAGAATGCTAAATCATACACAGTTGTTACTATTGGCGGCGGTGGCGGCGGTGCTTCCGGTACTGCATTTTCTATGGATGTTGCTTCTTACGGGCGACCCCAGGGCTATCAGGCTACAGCTTCCGGTGATTATCTTATATTGTTAGTCGGCGGCGGCGGCGGCGGCAGTGCTTATCAAGGTAATTATGGAGCAAAAGGCGGTGGTGCCGGCGGTATACAGATAGTAACGCAGTATTTAAATAAAAATGATTATATAGTTCTTGAAGCCGGTATGGGCGGTGATAAAGGCGGTGCTGCCGGTGACCCGGAAAGTGAAACCGGTTCCAGTGAGGTATGTTCCGGAGATCCGAATGCAAGTTGGAATGATGCCTGCAAAGGCGGCGATGGTCACCCAAGTAAATTATATGTATATAGCAACAATAATACAATTGAAGCAGAAGGCGGTAAAGGCGGTGGTACAACTGTAGGACAACCGGGTGCTGCTCCAGGTCATACTTCTGCACAGACTGCTGCTTCCGGTGAAAAAGGCGGAAAAATAGATTATAATAACGCTGATTTGTCTGATTTTATCAATTCCACTGACAAATCCGCAGTGGCTTTTGGTTTTGGCGGTGCTGGTATAAAAAGTGCTGCAGGTGGACAGGGTTTTCCGGGTGTAGCAATGCTTGTTTCTAACAGTCACCACGCCGGAGGCGGCGGAAAAAGAGGCACTACAGCTTATACTACATTAGAAAAAATTACTGATGAAGTAAAAGTATATGTTGGTCAAGGCGGTGCTGGTGCAGTAACAGAGGATACTAACGGTGAGCAGGGTGAAAACTCTTCGTTCGGTTATTATGCTATAGCTAAAGGCGGTGAAGGCGGTAAAGCAAGAGCAGAATCTTCTACTTCTAAGACAGCAGCAGCCAGAGGTAAAGAAGGTGCAATGTCTCCTTATGGCGGTGTACTCCCAGTCGCCGGAACAGCTATGGGAAATCTTAACGGTCAAAATGATATGGGCAACAATGATTCTGTTGATATAGAAAAAAGAGGCATAGTTGCAGCATCCGAAGATGAATACGGCGCCGGCGGCGGTGGTGGCAGTTCGCTGCCAAGAAGCGGTGCAACCGGCTCAAGTAAAGATCGCTGGGGCAAAGGCGGCAGAGGCATGCCGGGATATGTCCGTGTTGAATGGAACTAATTTGTTCGAGATGAAAGGTAATATATAAAAATGCAAAAAAAACTTGCTTTTACAGTATTTGAAACTCTTATAGTTATGGCAATAACGGCTCTTCTTGTTATTTTGTCGTTAAAAATATTCAGAAACGCCGACGAAAAAACCTATGCTAATTTGTATGCAAAAGCATATAAAACTCTTAACACTGCCACATACAACATTCAAGAGGATGTTGATAATTATAATGAAGAAAAAAATCTTGAAGCACAGGAAAGCGGTAAATCAGGGGCTGAAGACAGTGAGAAAAAACGCTTTCCAAACATAGACTGCGGGGCTAGTTGTGACGGAACTAACCCGACACCGGAACAGCTTTGTTCAGCTTTAACAGCCGATGACAAAGGTTATATAAATGTTACGAATAGCAGCTGCAAGATTTCTGACATGAGCAATTTTACTACTGATAAAGAGATAGAAGTAGAGCCGTCTTTTGTAACAACAGACGGGATGAAATATTATATTTTGAATTATAATGATTTTCAGTATTTTTATCTTTGGGTAGATATTAACGGCGACAGGCTGCCTAACAGAACTAAATATATTGCAGGCAAAAAGAAACCTGATGTTATTCCGTTTATCATTAGCAAGGATAATGGCGTAGTTGTTCCGCAGGGGTTGCCTGTGGATGATTCAACATATATGACAGCAAGAGTAGTTTCCGGTAATCCTGATTTAGACAAGGATTATTCTATTCCTATGACATTTGGCGAAGCCCAACATATTGCTTTTAGTGATCAGGAATGGGAACTTGATAAAATGAGTGTGACAACAAAGAGTTCTTTCAAAAGTACTTATTCCGACTATAAAAAACCTACCGGTTACGACGCCAGTATTGCCGGTGATGGTGAGAACGGTTTAAGATGTAATAAGCTTAGTGAATATGATACACGCAGAGACTTCCCGCCCTGCACGGTTGAGGTATCGACTTTTACAAGAAAATAGCAAATAAATTTATAAAACAAAAAAGCCTCCTGATTAACTTCCGGAGGCTTTTTAGATACAAATTATTATTTATCTGATAAAGTTTGTCATTATCTTTTCTTCTCTCTGCGGAGCTTCTATCCCTGCTTGTTTGCCTGCTTCAATACATTTTATGAGCCAGGCCATATTTTGTCCGAGGGTTCTCATTATCTGCATGCCCTCTAAATCCTGTTTTACTTCATCAGGAGAGTTTCCGTGAACCATGTTCCAATAGTTGGAAGAAACTACCGGCATGTTGTTTATGGTCAGGTGTTTTGTCATTGCATCCAAAGATGCTGTTGTTCCTGCTCGTCTGCCTGACACAACCACAGCTGAGGGTTTGTTTTCCATAAATTCTTTGCCTGCTAAAAATGCTCTGTCCATAAAGGATAAAATTCTTCCGCTCGGGTGTGCATAATAAACCGGAGAACCAAACACAAATCCGTCTGCTTCTTTGGCTTTTTCCAAAAAGATGTTTACGCTGTCTTTATCATATACGCATTTGCCCCTGTGGTCACGGCACGAAGCGCATCCGATACAGTCTTGTATTGCCGTTAATCCCACGTGAAAAATTTCTGTTTCAATTCCGTTTGCCTGAAGAGATTTTTCTACTTCGCAAAGTGCTGTATAGGTACAGCCGTTTTTGTGAGGACTTCCGTTTACCAAGATAACTTTCATAATTTTCTCCTTTATAACTATAAGAGCTTCTTATTTTGTAAAAAATAGCAAATAACAAACATAGATAACAACCCCTGCAAGAATTGTCTCCAAAATCTCCCGCCACAATGGTTTTTTATTTTCGGCGGGTCGGGCTGAAAAATTGTCATCAAGAGTATCGTTAACCTTTGTTTTTTTCTTTTTGGATTTTTTTTGTTTTGATTTTCCTCCGGGTTCTTCGCATTCACCCTGTGACAATTTTTTTTCTTCTTCTATCCATTGTTTTTTCTTGGCTATATATTCTTCCTGCAGAGATATCTTTTTACTTTTTTTGCCGGTAATAAGCAGTTCCTCGTCAAAAACTTTGTTCAACAAATCCTCGGAAGCACCGCCTTTATACACGGCAAAATTTATAGACGCCTCAAAAGCCCTTTCCAGACACTCAAGAGCCTCTTTTCCGTCGCCGGAAACATTTAGGGAATGCACGGCTTTATTACCTGCTTTTTTCAAAAAATACAGGTCATCAATAAACTCTTTTTCTATTTCGCTCGGTGAAGGTGTATCTTTTAGTGTTGCAAGCATTTCATCAAAAGAATCTCCGGCTTGGGCTCTTTCACCCATAACAAGACGGCAAAGATGTTCACCAAGACGTCTTGTCTGCGCCATACATTGTTCAAAATACTTGTCACGAAACAGATTTTCAGCATCAGCAGCTATGATATACAGATTTTCGTTTATGCTTTTTAAAAATTCAAAGTTACTCATAAAACAATTATATTACATAACGTATACTTTCTCCTAATGAAAATTTTTGTGAACTTTGATAATTTCAAAAAAAATAAGGAGAAAAATATGGCTGAACCTAACTCAAAGTTACCTAATTTGACAACAAAAACAGAAGAATTTGTACTAAAACTGGAAGAGCAGGACGGAAAGCCGCTTTATAAATTGACGCCTAAAGAGGCTCGTGATTTTTTAGAAGATTTGCAGGCACAAACCTATGAAGAAATTCCTGCAGAAGTTAAAGATTTAAACATCTATACAGACATTGCCGGTAATATTAAAATACGCACAGTAAGACCGACCGGCAGCAATGATGTTTTGCCTGCAATTATTTATATTCACGGAGGCGGCTGGGTTATCGGCAGTAAAAAAAGTTTTGACATGCTTATTCGAAAAATCGCAATATTAACTAACTCTGTTGTAATTTTCCCTGAATATTCACTCTCTCCAGAGGCAAAATTTCCGAGAGCACTGGAAGAAATTTATGCTGTGCTCAAATATGTTTATGAAGAACACAAAGAATTCAATATAGACAAAAACCGTATTGCTGTAGCAGGTGACAGTGCCGGCGGAAATATGGCAACTGCAACGGCAATAAAAGCCAAAAATGACGGGGATATTAATCTTGTATTCGAGTGTCTTTTTTATCCGGTAACAAATGCGGATATGGATACACATTCTTACGACCAGTTTAGAGACGGACCGTGGTTGAGTAAAAGAGCTATGGAATGGTTTTGGGATGCTTATGTTCCGGATAAATCGATACGTGATGATTTGTATATTTCCCCTCTGCAGGCAGAAGAAATACAACTGGCAGGACTTCCGCCAACGCTTGTTATTACTGCTGAAAATGATGTTTTAAGAGATGAGGGGGAAGCTTATGCCCGAAAGCTTGATTCTGCCGGCGTTGATGTGCTGAATGTCAGGATTAACGGAACAATCCATGATTTTTTAATGCTTAATGCACTAGCGGATACAGAACCGGCAAAAGGTGCGTTGATGCTTGCTTGCAAAATGCTGAAAAAAGCATTGCACAAATAATGTTGTTACTGAGATATCCTCAAAATAAGCCCTATTACAATGAATCACATTGTGTATTGTGACCTTAAAATTTTGAAAAATTATCGGACATACACATTTTCTATGTGTTTTAAAAGCATTGTTTTTATTTTAAAAAACTCTTCGTCCGTATAGGTGTGCTCATTTGCAAATTGTGGGTTTAGGGTAACATCGGGCTTAAACTTTTGCAAATAGTATCTTTTTGCTCCCTTAAGTATTATTCCTATTTTTTCAAAATCATCAAAACTCAACTGAGATTTTACAGTTGTTGTTCTGAATTCATAATCTATTTGTGAACTTTTTAAAATTTCTATACTTTTAACGATGTCGTTTGTATCAATATTGGAACAAGCAACCTCTTTGTATTTCTCAAGCGGAGCTTTTATGTCCATTGCCGCGTAATCCAGCAAATTGTTATTTATCAGATATTCAAGCATTTTGGGAGAAGAACCGTTTGTATCCAATTTTGTGAGAAAATCGAGTTCTTTCAGCTTTTTAAAAAAAGCGGGAAGGTCTTTTTGTAAAGTTGGTTCTCCTCCCGAGACGACTACGGCATCGAGTTTGTTCACTCTTGTATTTAAAAAATCAAAAACAGCAGCTTCATCAAACAATTTGTTTGATGAAACCGCTGCTAAGATGTTCGGATTGTGGCAATACGGACATCTGAAATTGCAGCCAAGCGTAAATACTACGGCAGCAATTTTAGACGGATAATCCACTAATGAAGATTTTTGTAGTCCGGCTATCTGCATTTTATTCTCCGCAGGTGCAGGCTGTCGCTTTTATATTGAATGTTTTTCTGAGCTTAAACTCTTCTGACTTGCCTTCATTCCACTGGTTAACAGGACTTATGTATCCAACAACACGTGAAAAGACCTCGCAATCAGCGCCGCATTCCGGACAGTTAAAGTGTTCGCCTGCAACATATCCATGGGTCGGGCATACACTGAATGTCGGAGAGAATGTAAAATACGGGAGCTTGTAGTTTTCACAAACTTTTTTCACAAGATTTTTAACCACATTAGTGTCATAAACCCTCTCTCCTGCAAAGATGTGTACAACAGTGCCGCCTGTGTATTTGGTTTGCAGTTCGTCTTGATTGTCCAAAAGCTCGAATATGTCATTAGTATAATTTACGGGCAGCTGGGTAGAGTTTGTATAGAAAGGCTTTGCACCTGATTGGTATTCTTTTTCGTTTGCACATTTTATTGTGCCAAACTTTTGTTTGTCCAATTTTGCAAGACGATATGTTGTTCCTTCTGCCGGAGTTGCCTCAAGATTATAGTTGTGACCGGTTTCTTTTTGGAATTTTGATATCATGTTTCTCATATAATCCATTACCTTTAGAGCAAACTCTTTACCCTCTTTGGAGGCTATATTTTTGCCCAAAAAGTTTTCACAAGCCTCATTCATACCGACAAGTCCGATTGTGGAAAAATGATTTTTCCAATAAACTCCAAAGCGGGCTTTGATATCTCTAAGGTAAAATTTGGTATAAGGGTAGAGGTTTTTATCCGTATACTCTTCTATAACTTCTCTTTTAATTTCGAGACTTTCTCTTGCCAGTTCCATATTACGGCACAACATCCTGAAAAACTCTGCTTCATTGTTGGCAAGATATCCTATTCTTGGCAGATTAACAGTTACAACCCCGACAGAACCTGTTAAAGGATTTGAGCCGAACAACCCGCCGCCTCTGTATTCCAGTTCTCTGTTGTCTATTCTCAAACGGCAGCACATTGAGCGGGCGTCTTCGGGTTTCATATCGGAATTTACAAAGTTAGAAAAATAAGGGATTCCGTATTTTGCGGTCATTTCCCACAAACCTTCAAGCTCAGGATTATCCCAGTCAAAATCTTTTGTGATGTTATAAGTGGGGATAGGAAAAGTAAAGACTTTGCCGGTGTAGTCGCCCTGCATCATTACCTCAAAATATGCTCTATTAATAAGGTTCATTTCCTTCTGAAAATCCTTATAAGTTTCTTCCATAAGCTCACCGCCAATAATCACTGGAGCTTCTGCATAATAAGACGGAACAGTCATGTCCATTGTAATATTCGTAAACGGGGTCTGGAATCCTGTGCGTGTCGGTACGTTAAGGTTAAACACAAATTCCTGCATTGCCTGTTTTACCTGTGCATAGTCAAGGTTGTCATACCTGACAAAAGGCGCAAGCAATGTGTCAAAGTTGGAAAAAGCCTGAGCACCGGCAGCTTCACCTTGCATTGTGTATAAAAAGTTGACTATCTGCCCGAGTGCGGTGCGGAAATGTTTGGGCGGTGCGCATTTCACTTTTCCGTCTACACCCGTAAAACCTTCCGTTAAAAGGTCTTTTAAATCCCATCCGACACAGTATGTCGAAATTATATTTAAATCGTGGATATGAATATCCCCGTTTTCGTGTGCCTGTTTAATTTCCGGAGTATAGATTTTATTCAGCCAATAGTTTTTGCTTATTGCTGATGAAATGTAATTGTTAAGCCCTTGGATGGAATAAGTCATATTAGAGTTTTCTTTAACCTGCCAGTCGAGTTTCTTTAAATAATCATCAACAAGTTTAATATTTTTATCTGTTACAAAGTCTTTGATTTCTGCAGTTTTGGCAGTATAAGGGTTTGAGGCTTTAGAGTTTTCTAATTTTTTTGCAAGCCTCAATGTACCGTTTTCACGGTCAGCATCAAATTTTTTTAATTCCATAAAAAATCTCCTTGTCTCGAAGTAATACATACCAGATAAGCATTCCGACTATAACGGCTGCGGACCAGTGAGGGACATGCTCCCTTCTTTCCTTAAATGGTAAATATTATAATAGAACTTTTTTAAAATAAGGTCAATGATTTGTTTGAAGTATAAAAAATGGGTTATTTATAGCTATTGGATTTAAAAGCAATGTATATGTTACGTAATTTGGTTACTAAAATTTTAACATTTTAATTCCTCATATACACGGCTTACATAGTAAGCCGTAGGGGTTGGGGTTCGGGGCGAAGCCCTGATGGAATACGATTAGAGATTTTTAAATGAAGGAATGAAAATTTACCGTACCGATTTTATCATTTTAAGAGTGGACGGAAATTTTCGTTTCTGAATTTTAAAATCTCTTTTGATAAGCGCCGGTTTCTTTCTTTTGGTTCGTTTTCTTTCTTGCTTGAGTTGTTGGCAAGCCGAAGGCGAGCCATACAAATCAGGATGCTCTTGAGTATGCCTGCGCAACACAAAGAAAGAAAATGAACGTAAAGAAAAAATGTTTGTGAATAGAAAGCAATTGTTTAGAAAACATAGTTTTTTATTTGTTCATTTCTTTTCTTTTTTTGCTAGGACTCCGTTTGAAAAGTGCCGGTGGCACATTTCAAATGGAGGTATGCTAAGTCAAAAGCGTAGCTTTTGCGTACAGTATAAAAATTTAAGAAACGAACCATACCCTAAAGGGCATCCTGATATGTACGGCTCGTACCTCGCCTACATCTCAAGCAAGAAAAGAGAAAAGGACGCTATCCAAACAGACTCTATTGTATTTATCTTCAAAATTTTCTAACCGCTTCGCTTAACGAAAATTTTGTGTGTAAATACAAAGAGTCTGTAACCAACCACTGCGGCAGAGCCGCTGTCTTGGATTATTGCTTCACACCTTCAAGCCGTTCGCTTCGTTTTGCTAAATACAAAACTTACGCTCACTTTTTCGGCGTTATTTCGAGTTTCGGACTCCGTACTCACTCTCCGCAAAATCCGCTTTTACTGCTAACGCAGTTTTAATTTATTATTATAATTAACTATAGGTTTTACGACAAACGGTTTATTGCGGTAAAGCAAAGATTAATAGTATAATTGATTAGGACTCAGGGGGCTTTATAAGAAATATGACCGAGGAAAATCAACAGAAGAAAACAGACGTTATAGTTGTAGGCGCAGGACCGGCGGGGGTTAGTGCCGCGGTTACAGTTGCTCGTGGCGGCAAGAAAGTTGTGCTGGTTGAAAGAGGTAATTATGCCGGCGCAAAAAATATGTACGGCGGGGTTATTTATTCTCACGCTGCTGCGAAAATTTTTCCAAACTACAAAGACGCTCCTATAGAAAGATTTGTTTCAAAACACAGTTACGTACTTTTGTCGGAAAACGATTCCACTACAATATCTTATAAAAATCCGTCGCATAACGAAAATGCTTTTGTTATAACACGGGCAAACTGGGATAAGTGGTGTGTTGAACAGGCTGTAAAAGAAGGTGTTTATTATGCACCCAATACGCTTGTTAAAGAGTTGATTTTAAAAGACGGCAAAGTTATCGGCATAAGAACCGATGTGGAAGAGTATTATGCTGATGTAGTGATTATTGCTGACGGCGTAAACTCATTGCTGGCAAGACAAATTGGTCTTAGAAAAGACATGAGACCTAAAGATGTTTTTCTCGGTGTAAAAGAGGTTATTAAACTTCCGCCGGAAGTTATTGAACAGCGTTTTGGGCTGGTAAATCATACAGGATGCGCCATGGAGCTAGTCGGTGAACCTTTTAAAAACATGTTTGCAATGGGGATTATTTACACAAACAAGGATTCCGTTGCGCTCGGGCTGGGGGTTGGGCTTGAAGATTTAAAAAATCATAAAGTTAAACCGTATGAACTTTTGGAAAATATGAAAAAACACCCGTTTGTTGCTGATATTATCGATGGCGGGGAGCTTTTGGAATATTCAGCTCATTTGATTCCGGAAGGCGGATATAACAAAATGCCCCAGTTATACACTGATGGTGCAATGGTTACGGGCGATGCCGCTATGCTTGTTAATAACGTTCATTTTGAAGGAACGAATTTCGCTATGATAAGCGGAAAATTTGCCGGCGAAACAGCTCTTGAGGCTTTTGAAAAATCTGATTTTACTAAAAATCAGCTGTGTTTGTATAAGAAAAAACTTGAAAACAGTTTTATTTTAAAAGATTTAAGAACCTACAAAGATGTTGTAAAAACAATTACCGGAAGGTCAAATTCCATCGGATACTATTCTCAAAAGGTTAACGAATTTTTTGAGATATTTACAACCGCTGACGGCGTTGAAAAAAAAGGAAAATTCCAGAAATTTACAAAACACTTTTTCACAAAACGCAGCCTTGCTGAACTTTTTAAAGACGGTTTTGCCGGTATAAAAGTTATGTTTGATATATTAAAATAACGCTCGGATAACAAATATGAATGAAAAAATGCCTGAAAAAATAGAAGACAAACTCTTTAGTGTAAAGTACAAAACAGACTCTCAGTGCCATTTGATGCCTGACCAATCAAAATGCTTGCAATGTCTTGAAAAAACCTGTACAATAGTATGTCCGGCGAATGTTTACTGCTATAATGAAACAGAAAAAAAACTCACCGTAAGTTATGAAAAATGTTTGGAATGCGGTGCATGCAGAATAGCCTGTAAACATATTGAATGGACTTACCCTAAAAGCGGCAAGGGTGTTCAATTTAAAAAATCATAAGTTTGTAAAAATTAAAAGGAGAGAGGTATGAAAGAAGAATACAGTCACAACTACCGCAGATGGTACGACAAAGACCCTATTTTATCAAAATCTATGAGCACTCTGGAAAAATCAGACGACGAAACACAGATTAAAGTTGCGTTGAATGTTATCAAAATTATTATTGAACACAATATTGCAGAGCATACCTATACCGGCGTTGAAGATATGATGACTGCAGTAGAAGACGGTCTTGTGGAAAAGGGGAAAAGCAGATGGTATGATCTTGATACAACCGTAAGAACAGCTATTAACATGCTTGAAAACAGCCCTCTGCCTGTGCAAAAAGCTGTTGCTAAAGAAATGGCAAAAATGGTTGTGGATAAAATAAAAGAAGATAAAGACGAACAAGACGACGACGAAACAGAAGAAAACGAATAAACCGTTTTTTAGAATATACACAAAATGGAAAAAATCTGGAAAACAAAAGAACTTGTTGAACCCTCGGAGGATTTGATTCAGGCAGCGGGGAACAAACTCCTTGCGCAGCTGTTAGTGCAAAGAGGCATGGACACCGTAAAAAAAATACGGGATTTTTTGCAGCCCTCGCAGATGAAAATAACTTCGCCTTTTGTTTTTACGGATATGGAAAAATCCGTAGACAGGATTTTTGATGCTATAGAAAAGCAGGAAAAAATTATAGTTTATGGCGATTTTGACGCGGATGGCGTTACATCATCTTCTCTCCTTTACAAAACTCTATGTCACTTAAACGCCAATGTAGAATTTTATATCCCCAACAGAGAAAACGAAAACCACGGACTGAATTCAAAAGCTCTGGTAAAGCTTATTGCAAAACACAAAGCAAAGTTGATAATCACGGTGGATTGCGGGGTTAGCGATGTTGAACAGGTAAATTTTGCAAAGGGTTTTAAGGTCGATGTGATTATTACAGACCACCACGAAGCCCCTGAAATTTTGCCGGAAGCGTTTGCAATCATAAACCCCAAGGCGTTTAACTCTTTGAAAAAAGATTTGACGGTTGAAGAAATCGAAGCGTTGAATCAGCTTGCCGGAGTGGGCGTTGCGTTCAAACTTGCCTGTGCTTTGCTTGAAAAAAAAGAAGATTATGATTTTGCAAACGAGCTTTTGCCGCTGGTTGCAGTGGGCACAATTGCTGATGTTGTGCCTTTGCTTTATGAAAACCGTTCGTTTGTCGAAGCCGGCTTAAAGCTTATAGAGCAGGGTGCGCATTACGGACTGACAAAACTATTGAGTGTAGGCGGGTATGATGTGCAAAACGGTTTGACTTCCGAGAATATTGCTTTTGGTGTTGCCCCGAGAATCAACGCAGCAGGTCGTCTCGATACAGTAGACAATGCCGTTAAACTTTTGATTTCAGACAATAAGTCAGAAATAGATTTTTGTGCGCAGGAGCTTGATAATTTAAACAGAATACGTCAGGATTTGTGCGACAACATGTATGAAGAATCGCTTGAAATGCTGCAAAACGAACCGCCGCAGGAGAGCATTATACTTTACAAAGAAGGCTGGCATATAGGCATAATCGGTATTGTCGCATCAAAACTTGTTGAAAAATTCTACAAACCCGTATTTTTGATGACAAAAGACGAAAACACAGGCTTCATCAGATGTTCATCAAGGAGTATACCGGAAATTCATCTGCGTGATGCTATTGCACAAAACGAAAACCTTCTTGAATATTTTGGCGGACACTCACAGGCTGCGGGGCTTGTGTTTGACCCTAAAAAATCTTCTTTTGAAACGGTAAAACATGCACTTAACGAATCCATAAAAATCCAGCTTGACGGAAGAAAACTCGTCCCCTCCGTTGAAGCTGATTTGGAGCTTGATTCTACATTTATTTCTGTGGATTTGATTGATACACTCTCAAAGCTCGAACCTTTTGGGGAAGGCAACAAAGCGCCTTTGTTTATTACAAGAAATCTTATTTTAAACAACGTACGAACAATGGGGCAGAAGAATAACCACCTCAAAATATTTTGTGAAAACGAACAGAACAAACCGTTTGAATGCGTGTACTGGAATCACAGCGAATTGAATATTCCGCAGGGTAAAACTTTTGATGTTGTTTTTTATCCGAAGCTTAATGTCTTTAACGGGATTACGACAATTCAGCTTGATGTTCAGGATATAAAATCAGAGTTTGAGGTTAAACAGGTAAAAACTGATTTTAAATTTTATGACCACCGTAAAAAAACGGATATTTTCAGGCAGATTTGCGATTATCTTAATACTACCAGAGTTCCTACGGAAGTGTTTGCTCAAAGCAGGAGCGTTTGTGACAATTTAAAACATTATAACGAGATATTTTCTCTTGTGCGCAGCCGCAAAAATCTTTCGTCCTGTTCTCAGGTTATGTTTTTTGATTACCCCGCAAGCGAGTCTGTTATGCGTGAAATTATCAAAAAAACAGGTGCAAAGGTTCTGCATTTTATGAATTACAACAACCAAAATATCGAACCTCAGGACTTGATAAAAAATATCTCCGGCATGTTAAAGTATGTTTCAAATTCTAAAAACGGAGAGGTTGTTCTTTCTGATATAGCTGATTTTCTGGGCATTTCAGATGAGGTGACTGAGCTTTGTTTTGATATGCTCGAGTCGCTCGGTATGTTCGAAATAGAGAGCAAAAATGTTAATACCTATAAGATAGTATTTTTGCATCCTGTTGAATATTCAAAAGTACAGGAAAGCGAAATGTTCGAGGAGCTGCAAGGCGAGCTGCAAAAAATTTATGACTATCGCGCTAAACTTTTGACAATGCCGCTCGAGGAACTGGTTATTTCCTGATTTTTCGACGTAAAATCAACTTTGAACAGGCTTTTTAATATTTTAACAATATTTTTTAACGGTTTTATCCAGTAAATCAACAAATGTGTCTTCGTAATGTTTGCAATTTCCCTGTGATTTTGCTTCGAATCTGAGTGTAAAGACAGGTTCTGTATTGCTTTGTCTTATCATTGCAAAACCGTCTTCCAGGATAATTCTCATACCGTCAAGCGTGATAATATCTTTTATTTTTGTTCCGAACAACTCCGGATTGTCCGCAACGGCTTTTTTCATATCCTCTAAGACAGGCTTTTTAAAGTCGTTCGGGCAACGGAAACGAACTTCTTTTGAAGTGCAAACACCTTCAAAAGGTTTTAGCATATCTTCGATTTTGAAGTTTGGATTTTGCAGTTTTTGTTTTGCAATGATTTCTATAATCCTGCAGCCTGCATAAATCGCATCATCAAAACCGTAGTACCTGTCTTTAAAGAAGGTGTGCCCTGACATTTCTCCGGCAAGGATTGCATTAGTTTCTTTCATTTTAGACTTAATATAACCGTGGCCGGTTTTTGTCATAATTGCTTTGCCGCCTATTTTGTCAATTGTGTCATACAATACCTGCGAGCATTTTACTTCCGATACAACAACAGGGTGTTCGCCGCGTTTTGCAAGCGGTTCTATAATATCCTGTGCATAAATTAACAGAAGTTTGTCGCCTGTAAGAGCATTGCCTTTGGAATCAATAACTCCGATTCTGTCGGAATCGCCGTCAAAAGCAATACCAACATCGGCATTTTCTTCCACAACTTTCTTTTTGAGTGTTTCCAGTGTTTTTTCATCACTCGGGTTCGGGTGGTGGTTGGGGAAAGTTCCGTCAGGCTCGCTGAAAAGTTCTACAACTTCGCAGCCCAAATCTTTGTACAATTGCGGTGCAACAACACCTGCCGTGGCGTTTCCGCAATCTGTTACGACTTTTATGCCTCTGCCGACGGAAGCAAATTTGTTAACTATATTTTCGCTGTATTGTTCGATTATATCGTATTTTCTGACAATACCATGCCTGTTTGAGGTATCTCTTATATTTACTTCTTCCATTGCAAAAGCTTTAACTTCTTTTATCTGTTCTTCGGTTAAAGAAGCCTTGTTAAAAGTCATTTTTAAACCGTTATATTCACTCGGGTTGTGGCTGGCTGTAACAATCAGTGCACCGTTAACTTTTCCGACGCTGATAACAGTCTCTGGAATTTGCGCAAATTCTGAATAATACCCCAGCGGCGTAGGTACCATACCAATGTTAAGCACGCACGCTCCTGTTGAAGTTACACCTTTGATTAATGAATTTGTCAGAGATTCGGAATGAGTTCTTGCGTCGCGAGCGATACTTACCCAGATATCTTTGGCAGTAATTTGTTTATCCTCGGGAAGATGTTTGTTTAAATTTTCAACAACAAATCTTACATAACCGCGACCTGCGAAATAGAAAAGTTCCTCTGTTACATCTTCGCCGTATATGCCTCTTATATCGTTTTTTCCAAATGCTCTAAAATCAAGTGTGTTTGTCATAATAGCCTCGTATTCTAACTTTTCTATATTATTGCACAAAAAGCTTTAAAGGTAAATTTTGAAATCTTTGCAGTAGCAAGTCTGGGAGGAATTTTGTTATAATTTATTTGTGAAAAATTCTACAAAAAATTTGTTAACTGAAAATGCGAGAATAAATCTGTTCGTGCTGCCGGCTCTGGCAGGCACTTTTGTGTTTATTGTAATACCTGTATTTTTTTCTTTTTATTTAAGCTTTTGTGAATGGGATTTGCTCTCCGAGTTAAGTTTTATTGGGTTGAAAAACTATAGTGTTCTTTTAACATCGACGGAATTTGGTTTAATTATAAAAAACACTTTTGTTTTCGCAGTATCCACTGCAGTAATTTCTATAATTCTCCCGTTAATTCTTGCGGCCGTGTTAAATAACAAAATTCGCGGCAATGAATTTTTTAAAACGGCATATTTTCTTCCGTTTATTACCCCGATGATAGTTATAGCCATTGCATGGGAATGGATTTTTGACCCCAACAACGGACTGTTAAACTATATTTTAAGAACGCATATAAACTGGCTGTATGATACTAAAACCGCAATGCTTGCGATGATAATAGTCTCTGCGTGGAAGCTTGTCGGATACAATATGGTTATCTTTTTGTCGGGATTTTCTTCCATAAATCAAAATCTTTATGAATCGGCAAAAATTGACGGCGCTAATGAAGTGCAAACTTTTTTTAATATCACCATGCCTCTTCTTAGTCCGACGATATTTTTTGTACTGGTTATCACAACTATTTCATCGTTTCAGGTATTTGATTTGATTTATCTTATGACGCAGGGCGGTCCGATGAACTCCACAAATGTACTTGTTTATTGGATATACAAAAATGCATTCGAATTTTTTAATATAGGCGAAGCCTCCGCCGGAGCGTACATTCTGTTTTTAATAATACTGCTTTTGACAATTGTACAGTGGAAAACTCGTAAAAAATGGGTCTTTAACGAATAACAGCTTTTATAATTTTTTCGAGTTCTATTATTGCCCTGTCTAAATCATCATTAACTACTGTGTAATCATAATTTTTAGAACATTCAATTTCTCTTCGCACTTCGTGCAAACGTCCCTGAATAGTTTCTTCGTCTTCGGTGTTTCTGCCTCTAAGGCGGTGCTCAAGTTCTTCCATAGACGGGGGTAAAATAAAAATCAGAACAGAATCAGGCAGTTTCTTTTTTATTTGCAAAGCGCCTTTTGTTTCGATTTCGAGAATAAGATTTTTGCCTTTATTGATATTTCTTTCCACCCAGGCTTGTCTTGTTCCGTAATAGTTGCCGTTAAATTCTGCCCATTCCAAAAATTCGCTGTTTTCAACTTCTTTTAAAAACTCTTCTTTGCTTACAAAAAAGTAGTTAATTCCGTCGACTTCTCCCGGGCGGGGGAGTCTGGTGGTTGCTGATATGGACACTTCAAGCTGTGGATTTTTTTCAATCAGCTTTTTTAAAAGTGTGCCCTTGCCCACTCCCGATGAACCTGATATTACAAATAATTTGCCCTTTTTAGTTTCCATATTGTTTCCTGTGTTGTTTCAAATTATACATAAATTGTTTTTATATAGCAAAAAATTTTCTTTTTGTTTTTTTGTATCGGATATGATAACCCCCATTTTAAAAAATTATATATATTCATATAAAAATTTTGATGCTCCAAAACAGACCCATAAAGTATCTGAATCCGGTAATAATGTCTTTGATTGGGATAAACTGCCATCGTACAAATATTATAATTATCAAATATCTTTTGGATGCAGCAAAGAAGAAGAAATAAAAAAATATTTAAAAAATAAAAGAAAAAATCTAAACCGGCAGCATATTTCATATAAAAATATAAATCTTTACAACCTCAACAAACTGGAAGGCATTCAACAAGATATTGATGTTTTTAAGGGATTATCCATGCGGCAGATAAAATTTCTGGCACAGCATTCTACCGAGTTTGTGCTGCAAAGAGGCTGCCACAACATGTGTGCTCACTGTTATGCAAGTGCAATGCCGCCGTCTTATCAAAAATCTCCGGATAAGATAAACAAAATAGATTTTAAGGACTTTGAAAAACTTTATTACGGCTTTAAAGAGCTAAACAAAAGACTCGGGTTCAGTATTTTTAAAAATTCCAAAAATGAATATAACACATTATTCCATGATGCTGACTCGTCAACAATATTTTTGCAGGATGATAAAGGTAAAGTTTATGACTATTTAGACCTTAGCAAAATGGTGCATGAATTGACGGATAAAATCGTTTTGTTTGATACTGCAGGCTGGAATATACAAGACAAAAAAACGCAGGAAAGAATGGAAAAACTTGTACAAAAAGCCGCAAGTTCCGATGAATATGATTTTATGGAATTTAATATTTCAACAAACCCCTTCCATGCGCTGAATCATCTTGCCCTGCGGCATCTTAAAAACGGTAATTATGAACAATACCAAAAATTTCGTGACATTTATACAACAAGAATGGCAAACGTACTGTTCACGTTTACTCCTTTGATAGAGAAAGAAAAAGTTAATTTACTTGTCAGAGCATTGCCTAATGAAACAAGAAATGCCGCAGGGTATCGTGAAGATGACTTATTGATGCTGTACAGTGAAGTATTTATCAAACTGTTACAACTTTATGAACAGGATTACGAAAGCGGTGCTCGCAAGGTTATAAAAGATAAAGAACAAATAGATAAAAATCTTGATTACCTTAATAAAGGGTTAAAGAGCGTCGACAAAACCATGGGGATAAACGGCAGGTTAGCCAATATTGTTACCGACAAAAAAATACACGCGTACAAAAAGACAAAGGCGCGTACTTATAAAGAGCCTCAAAAAGCGGTACAGTTGTTTCCTGACGGTATTATTGACGTAAACGGAAAATTTTACATAACAAACTGGTATGAATGTTATCCTACGGATGTTCAGCTTAATTACTGCAACAAAGATAAAAAAACAGCAGATATTAATCCGTCGCTTAATGAAAAAATAGTAACATCGGATATGCTGGATATTTAGCCGGTACTTTTTATTTTTAAAACTTTGTAACGAAATTGTAATAAAACGGTTTATTTTGTCAAAAATGAATTTCCGGATTACTTTACATGAACAGAAGTGTAAGAAATAGGAGATTTTTTATTATGTCAGTAGGTTCGGTAAATTCAAATGTAGCATTCGGACAACAACCCGTTAAAAAAACTAATACAAAACGCACAGCAGCATATATCGGAGCAGGTATAGGCACTGCGGCAGCTATTACCGGTGCTATAGTATACAGAAAAAATATTGCAGGTGTTTTTAAAACATTAAAAGATATGTTTACACCGTTGAAAACTTCTTTAGTATCTAATGTAGCTGATTTTGGCGCAACTGTTGGAAACAAAGCGAAAAACACAGCTGATAAAGTAAAAAATACGGTTACTGAAGGGGTAGAAACATTAAAAGAAAAATCTGAACCGCTTAAAGAAAAAATTAAAGATGCAGCAGATGATGTTAAAGATAAATTGGATGATGGTGTTGATGCATTAAAAGACAAAGCTAAACAGGTTAAAGATGACGTAAAAGAAAAAATTGCAAACTCCGAAACAGCACAAAATATTAAAAACGAAGCTGCAGGCTTTTTCAAAAAAACAGGCGAATTCTTAAAAAAAGGTGTTACAACAACCTGGAATTATACAAAACAGGCTTTTAACTGGGTAAAAGATAAAGTTGTCGGCTTTTTTAGCGAAATTAAAACGTTTCTTTCCAATATGAAAAAAGAAGCTGCGCAACAGGTTGCAGACAGCGTAAAATAAATACTGACATAAATATATAGAAGAAAAAGCGGACATTTAACAAAGTCCGCTTTTTTGTTATATCATGTTGTTATGCTTGATAAAGAGGAACTAATAAGACTATATAATTTAGACTTGCAGGAGCTTTTTAATATCTCCCGAATGTATGTAAAAGACGAGGTGGAGTTTTGTTCTCTTATAAACGCAAGGAACGGTAAATGTTCCCAGAACTGCAAATACTGCGCACAAAGCTCGCATTACAATACAGAGATAGATTCGTTTCCGCTTGTTGATACGGAAGATGTAAAAAGTGCCGCAAAAGATGCACTAACATATAAAGCAACGAGGTTTGCAATAGTTACATCCGGCAAAACCCCTGATGAAAGCGATTTTGATAAAATGCTTGAAATGATAGGGGAAATAAATAAAATAGAAGGGCTTCAAAGTTGTGCGTCCATTGGAATTTTAAATGAGGAACAGGCAAAAAAACTTGCCCAAGCCGGTTTAAAACGTTTTCATCACAATATTAATACATCAAGAAGTTATTATCCCGAAGTTTGCACAACACATTCTTTTGAAGAAAGGATAAACACCTGCAGGCTCGTTAAAAAATACGGAATGGAACTATGCTGCGGTGTAATCCTCGGTATGGGAGAAACACCGGAACAGCGTGTAGAAATGGCAATGATTTTATCTGAAATACAGCCTGATTCTATACCGATAAATATTCTTATGCCGATAGCCCATACTCCGTTTGAAAGTTATATTGATAAAATTGACGAAGAAAATATCCTGCGTACAATGGCAGTTATAAAAATTGCGAATCCAAAATCTGTTGTCAGATTATGCGGAGGCAGAATGCGCCTGAGCAGAGAATATCAGGAAATTGCTCTTACGATTTCAGTTGAAGGACTTATGGTGGGAAATTATCTGACTACCATAGGAGCAAACCCAAAACAAGATATTGAAATGGTTCAAAATTTAGGAAAGAAGATTATCTGATGTTTGATTATATTAAAGGCAAAATTATATCAAAACAAAACAATATCGCAGGTGCAGCATCGTTTGTTGTTGAATGCAACAATATAGGCTATCTAATTAACACAACAGGCAGAACAGTTGCTGCCGCAGGAACAGAAGGCACTGATACAAAGGTTTATACGACTCTCATTCATCGTGAAGATGCGATGACTTTGTGCGGATTTTTAAATAAAGAAGACAGAGATATATTCAATATTTTAATGACCGTTTCCGGCGTAGGGATGAAGGTTGCTCTTGTGCTGCTTGATGAATTCTCCGGATGTGATTTGATTTCCGTTGTTATAAAGGGTGATTACAAAGAACTTTCCAGAGCAAAAGGCGTTGGACCAAAACTTGCCCAAAAAATTATACTGGAACTTAAAGACAAGCTCATCAACTGGCAGAAAAATTCACCGCTTGATATATCTGATGTTGCAGATGATTCTGCTGTTTCTGATGTTTCATCAGAGGCGTTGAATGAAGTTCAGGCTGTACTTTTATCGCTGGGATATTCTGTTCAGGAAGCCAAAGCTGCCATAAAACATGCCTGCAAGGTTGTTGATAAAAAAGATTCTTCTGAAGATATTCTAAAAGAAGCATTGAGCTGTCTGTCGCAGGATTAATTTTTTATTTGTTGACAGCTCAGCACATTTATCTTAGTTGCATAACCTGATTGTATTTGCTGTATGTGATAATACAAAATTTAATCAATATCAATCGGTGAGCGGTTTATTGCATCAATTGCCGCACGTGCGTTTTGCACAAGTTCATCTGATACGTTAGGGATAACCGTGAGCTGCCTTAATACATCAATTGTCCGTTTAAAGCAGCGTACAACATCCCCCTCGCCTGATGGTACTTGTTCAACTAATTCTTCCCATTCTCCACCGTTTACCCAGTATTCAATAAGCGGTGAGTAATATGAATTAATATACATTTCTGTTTCGATATCGCAGTCACGCTGCAGTATTGTGAGCCGTCTTCTGATATCTTTTATTTTATTCAGTGCTTTTCTTGTACCTTTGCTTATGGGTATTTCGGGATAAACATCGGCTCTTAAATCTTCTGTTGTTATTGCACATATTACGGAAGCAAGCTCATCAACTTTAAGCGTATCAAGCACCCCGCTGAATATTATCTCGGCAAGGAACAGTTCGTTTTCCGCACGGATTGCTCCTATTGTTAGCCCTTTTTCGTTAGGGTAATTATTTTCAAGATATCCTGCTTTTTGAAGTGCATAAGTGTGATTTAAAAATTTACGCCAGTAAATGTCTTTTTCGTATTCTATTGTTTTTTCCAGTTTGTCTGCACGTTTTTGAAAACGGTCTAAAAGTTCTGTCTGTTTCATGTGCTTTCTATACAGTTTGCAGGTATCGCATTGATAAGACTGGACTTTGTGCAAAAGGTCTTTTGTTTGTGTTTCGAAATTTTTAAAATATTCTACATTGTCCGGGTTTTTCTTGTTAATTTGTTTGCGCAGTACTTTGACGGTTTTTCTCTGTTCAACGTATGTGTTGCGCAATTTGTTGTATTCAAACATATCCTTTGAAGTTCTTCCAAAAGGACATTTAAAAGCTTTGAAGGTTTCTATTTCATTATTAAGCTCCTGCTGCTGCTTCATTAAAGGAGTAAGCCTTGTTGTAGATGAATAATATCCGAAACTCTTTAAAATAAGCTCTTTTGCTTCATCCAGCGTAAAGCGTTGCAAAAGGTTTACAACCATTGAATATGTCGGTGAGAATCTGCTTTCTAACGGGTTTGCGTCACTTGTGACAAGTTCCGCTACTTCCTCAGGGGATTGAAAAGCAGTACCGATGATTGTTACATAGCCGATTTCATCCATTCCGCGTCGTCCCGCACGACCTGACATTTGCAAGAATTCGCTCGGGGTAAGCATTCTGTGTCCTGAATCCGTACGTTTTGAAACCGCACTGATTACAGTAGAGCGGGCAGGCATGTTTATGCCTGCAGCAAGAGTTTCCGTTGCGAAGACAACTTTTATTAAACCTTTTTGAAATAATTTTTCAACAAGCACTTTCCACCCCGGCAAAAGTCCGGCATGGTGGGATGCAACACCGCAAAGTACGTATTCAAGATGTTTGTTGTTGTAAAGATATGGATTTTCTGCAAGATAGTCATCGACAATTTTTTTAATTTCTTTTTGTTCGTCCGGAGTTGTCAGACAGAGTCCGGCGCATTTTTCCATCTGTTCATCGCATTTTTTACGTGAAAATGTGAAATATATAGCCGGAAGCATATTTTTTTTGTGCAATATAGAAACAACATCCTTTGCTACCTGTCGTTGAGGCATTTTGCCGCGTCTGCCGAAATACTTTGCTTTTGATTCGGGTTTGATTTTTTTGTTTAACTTCCCGTCAGGTGTAAGCAAAGGCAGGATGTCATTTGGTTTTGAAGAATCGTAATAATAATACCTTAAAGGAACAGGACGGAAGTCGGTATAAACAAGTTCAGTACGTGAATGCACCGTATTAATCCAGTCCGTAAGCTGTTGGGAATTGGCGACAGTTGCTGAAAGCGCAATAATTTGTACATTTGTAGGACAATAAATTATACTTTCTTCCCAGACCGTGCCTCTTTGTTCATCGTTCATATAATGAACTTCATCCAGTACGACATAGCGCACATCTTTCAGGTTGTCAGATACCGAGCCGAAGTTTGTTCCGTAGAGCATGTTTCTAAATACTTCGGTAGTCATAACGACAATCTGAGCATTACGATTTATTGAAGTGTCGCCGGTTAAAAGCCCGACTTTATCCGTTCCGTATTTTTCTGAAAAATCACTGTATTTTTGGTTGGACAGCGCTTTTAGAGGTGTTGTGTAAAATATTCTGTGTCCTTCATTAAGAGCCTTATGTATTGCCATTTGAGCAATACAAGTCTTCCCTGCTCCTGTCGGGGCGCAGACAACAACACTCTTGCCGTTGTTTATATGAAACAACGCTTCTTCTTGAAAATCATCAAGCTTAAAATCAAATTTATATTCGGGCATATATTTTCCAACTTATTTATTGTCTATTATATATAATGCCACAGAAATAACAGTTTTGAACTATTTTGTAGTTTTTGATTTAAAAGTTTGTTCTATTGATGAAAATGCTTTTTGTAATTCATCATATTCTGCCTGGCAAGAAGCCTTATCAACACCTTTTATATCTTGTTTGATTTTTTCTATGTCATTAAGAACATATTGTTTATCTGATTCTTTTTTTGTATTGCTTGCGTTTTGGGCAAGTACATAAATTGACTCCATCAAGTTATTTACAGCACTGCATTCATCAACAGAAGAGTCTTTACCGGTAACTACCGCAACACAACTGTTTTTTACATTTATAATTTTTTGTACTTCCGGACTTGAAAAATCATAAGGAGTATCTTCTGTAATTTCAAATCCCGGCGGATAGTTAGAGTATTCAAGACTTACACAGCCTTTGGGGTTGTTAATATGGTATAAATACAGTCCGCAGACGGCAACAGCAATTATAACAACTGCCAGCAAAACACCTAAACCGATAAGTATATTTTTTTTCATTTTTTTACTCCGTTTTTAGCTCATAATATCAAATTATAACAATTTTTAAACATTGTTGTCAATTTCAAATAGCCGTAAAGTTCTAATGCTTTATGATAAGTTTTTTAATCTAGTGTCGTCTTTGAGCTTCGAGCTTTTGAAGCTCAAAAACTCACCTTTTCAAGGTGTTACTCGCCTACACTTAACTTCGTTAAGTTTCGGTGACAGGCTCACAAGTATCGCTTACGCTCTACTGTTCGCTTTGTCAAAAAATTTGTTCACGTCACTCTTCTCTTTCAAAACCGGCCACGGGCTGCTTTTGTTCGACAGAGTCTTATCACGAATTTTTCTCGAACATTTTATGTGCAAAATTCTTTGTGCATGGTAAAATTGGTATAAAATTAATTAGACTTGAGGAATTTTTATATAATGATAGATTTACTTTTAAAGCTTTTGGGCGATCCTAACCAGAAAAAAGTTAAAAAGATGATGCCCGTTGTTGAACATATTAATAAGCTTGAGCCTGAAATGGAAAAGCTTACGGATGAAGAGTTAAGAGCCAAAACAGAAGAGTTTAAAGAACACTTAAGAAACAGAGAATACTCAACAGACTTTAAAAAAGACAGAGAACTTGAAAAAAAAGCCCTCGATGAAATTTTGCCGGAAGCTTTTGCTGTAGTCAGAGAAGCCGGCAAACGTGTGTTAAATATGCGCCATTTTGATGTCCAATTAATCGGCGGTATTTTTCTGCACAACGGTCATATTGCAGAAATGAGAACAGGTGAAGGTAAAACTCTTGTGGCAACACTTCCGGCATATCTTAATGCACTTACAGGCAAAGGTGTGCACGTTATAACCGTTAACGATTACCTTGCAAAACGTGACAGCGAATGGATGGGCAAAATTTATAAATTCCTCGGTTTGAGCGTTGGTGTTATACTTTCAAATCAAGGCAGAGACCCCAACGAGTTCGAACGCAAAAGAGCTGCATATGCTTGCGATATAACATACGGAACAAATAACGAATTCGGCTTTGACTACCTGAGAGATAATATGGCAGGCAGCCTGGATATGCTTGTACAGCGTCCTTACAATTACGCTATCATAGACGAAGTTGACTCCATCTTGATTGACGAAGCAAGAACACCTCTTATTATTTCCGGTCGTTTGGAACAATCCGCACAACTGTATCAAACAATGGCAAAAATAGCACCTCAGCTTAAAAAAGACCTTGATTATGAGGTTGATGAAAAAAACAAAAACGTAATTCTTTCGGAAGAAGGTATAGATAAAGCTGAAGAGCTGCTGGGGATTGAAGATTTGTTCGATGTTCATACACAGTATGCACACCACCTGCTGCAAGCCTTGAAAGCAAAAGAATTGTATCAAAAAGATACCGACTATGTAATTAAAAACGGTGAAGTCGTTATTGTTGACGAGTTTACCGGACGTTTGATGGAAGGCAGACGCTGGTCTGACGGGTTGCATCAGGCGGTAGAGGCAAAAGAAGGTGTGGAAATTCAAGATGAAACCCAAACTCTTGCCAGCATTACTTTCCAGAACTTATTTAGACTTTACCCAAAACTTGCCGGTATGACAGGTACAGCAATGACGGAAGAAGCTGAATTCGGCAAGATTTATAATCTTGAAGTAACTACAATTCCAACAAACAAACCTGACATCAGAATAAACCTTCCCGATGTTGTTTATAAAACCCAAAAGCAAAAGTATATAGCAGTTGTAGAAGAAATTCTTCAAATGCACAAACTTGGCAGACCGGTTTTAGTCGGTACAATCAGTATCGATAAATCGGAATATCTTTCTTCACTTTTAAAAGCGAAGAATATTCCGCATAATGTCTTAAACGCAAAACACCACGAAAAAGAAGCCTATATTATTGCACAGGCAGGTCGTTACGGTGCTGTGACCATTGCAACAAACATGGCCGGTAGAGGTACAGATATTCTGCTGGGCGGCAACCCCGAATATCTTGCAAAAGAAGAACTTGATAAAAAAGGGATTACACCTGACCATCCTGATTATGAACATTTAAGAGATGAAGCACTAAAAGAGGCTAAAGCAATCACAGAAGCAGAGCACGAAAAAGTTGTTAAAGCAGGCGGTTTGCATGTAATAGGTACGGAAAGACACGAATCAAGACGTATTGATAACCAGTTAAGAGGTCGTGCAGCAAGACAGGGCGACCCTGGTTCAACAAGATTTTTCCTCTCTCTGGAAGATGATTTGATGAGAATCTTCGGCGGTCAGCATATCATTAATCTTATGAATACGCTCAAAGTTGAAGAAGATATGGCAATTGAATCAGGCTTGATTACAAGACAGATTGAGGCTTCTCAAAGAAAGGTTGAGGTCTATCACTTTGATATAAGAAAAAGCGTACTTGAATACGACGATGTTATGAATATCCAGAGGGAAAAATTCTATCAGCAAAGACGACGCGTACTCAAAGGAGAAGACCTTACTGCGGATATTTATTATATGATTGAGTGCGAAATCGACAGAATCATAAAAAGCTATATCTCTCCAGGTCAAAATCCTCAGGAATATATATATGATGATATGCTCGGTATGGTCAAAGAAATCCACTCGCTTATACCGCAGCTTAATTATCTTGAAGTAAAAGATTTTCAGGGGTTAAGCTATGAATCTATTTTTGAAAAGCTCAAAAAACTTGCTATCGACGCATATAGAGAACATGAAGAAGATACAATAAGATTCTATAACGAAATTCAGGAACAATATGAAGCCGTTTTTGAACCCGAAGAGCCGTTTTCTGAAAATAATGTAATGCGTCATATAGAAAAGGATATACTATTAAGAGTTGTTGATAACAAATGGATTGACCATCTTCACAACATAGATATGCTGCGAGACGGTATAGGATTGAGGGCATACGGTCAAAAAGACCCGCTTATCGAATACAAACGCGAAGCCTATGACCTGTTTAATAACATGATGCATGAAATACAATCCGAAACAGTAAAATACCTTTACAGAACGAGATTTGGTGTACAGATTGTAAACAGACGCGATGATGATGTAATAGAGACACAGCTTTCACAAGCAGCACAAACATTCCAGGCTCCTTCTGAGGAAGAAGAAACCGCTGCAAATACTCCGATTCATCACGGTCAAAAAATAGGAAGAAATGACCCTTGTCCGTGCGGAAGCGGTAAAAAATATAAAAATTGCTGCGGAAAAGGAGATTAAATTTTGCTGCAAATTATAAAAAATTTGATTATAAGTAATTCTTTTATATTTTATATAACGCTTAATTTGTATGGATTTTTATATGGAAAAATTTATGGTCATATAGAAAAAGAAAAAGTTATATTAAAAAATAAAAATCAAAAATTTATTTTACCGCTAAAGTCTAAGATATATGCTTTTGATGTTATTAAAGACTGGAAAGAATATACATCGCATATTAAACCGGATGCTACAGAAAACGGTATAGAAATTTTTGATTTTTCAGAGCCAAAACAACATCATTTAAAAAATGATATGGTATATAACTGTTCTTATTTGCCGGAAGATATGCGTTCCGTAAAGATTTATGTTGATTATTTAAAACCTGAAGAGTCTGATGTTATTTTAGATTTGGGGGCTAATTGCGGATTGTCGGCGCTATACCTTTCTCAAAAAGCTGACAACAAATGTGTAGTTATTGCAGTCGAACCTGACAAATTAAATTATGAAGTGTTATGCAAAAATATAGCACAGTGGCAGTTAAATAATATTATTCCGCTAAATTGTGCCGTGTGGAAAGAAAAACAGGAGCTTGTTTTTTCGCAGGATTCTTCTCTGGGTTCTTGTGTAGATAAATTCAGAGGGATAAAAACCGATATAGTAAAAGTACAGGCATATTCTTTGTACGATATATGCGAGCAGTATAATCTTGAAAAAATAACCTCTGTAAAAATGGATATTGAAGGCAGCGAGTATGTTTTGTTTGAAAACATTGACAAGTTTATTAATCAATACAGACCGAGATTTGTTATAGAAATTCATAAAAATGATAGTTCAAAAATTGATATTGAATATTTTACAAATAAATTTAAATCCTTGAATTATAAGTGTGAAGTTATGACTAAAAAACAATGCGAGGACTTTCCGTTAGTGTTTGCAATCCCAAATGACGACTAATTTGCTGGATTTATTTGTTTTCTTATAACTGCATATGAAACTTTATATGTACTGTGGTTGCCGCTTTTTTCCCGTAAAATCAATAAAAAAAACGGCTTAATCTTAATGATCAAGCCGTTGGAATGAAAATTTCTTTTACATTCCTCGCCATTGTGTGGATTTTGTGAAGTGTGTAGTGTGAAGTGAAGTGTGAAGTAAATTAAGTAAGTAGTAAATTTAAATCTTTTTTGTTTTCTTTCTCTAATGTTTGATTAATATCTCTAATATGTTTATGTGGTGGTTTAACCGATGTGGTTTGTTTTTCTGTCTCTTTATATCTCTCGTACTTATATAAACAATTTTTTTTATAAAAAATTGCCATATTTAAGTTATAAAAAGTATATATCTGTAACAATACTTAATATTTAATGCAAAAACGAAAAGAACAAATCTTCAAAAATCAAGCTCTGTCTGATATATGCTTCGGTTTGTTTTTTTGCATGCTGTACTTTTAAAATATCTTTTTTCAGCTTTTGGATGAGCATTTTGTTTTCAAGATTTGATTTTATCATTTGCGCAAAGTAATATTCAAGACAATCCAGAACATATTCAGGCTCATATCCTTTTTCGTTTACAGCTTGTTCAAGATTTCTGACTATATTTAATACATCAACCTTCTTAATATTAGGATAATCCGCCAGAATCGGAGCTAAAAAGTCAGTATCATAACTTTGTGTATTATATGCCGGAACATAAAAACACTGTGAACGAGAGATAATAGTTTCGATTATATCTTCCTTATCTTCTGTTAAAAACAAAAACAGGGTTCTTTCAGGCGGCTCTTCAATTGATTTTAGCATCGAGTTTGCTGACGCCTCTATTAATACATCTCTGGTCAATGGCTTGGGCTGCCAGATTTCCTGCGGAAATTTAAATTTTAAATCAACAAATTCATTAAGATGTTTTTTCTGAATTTCTGTCGGTTCTGTTAATTCCGAATCACAGAAAATAAATACTCTGTAATAATCAGACGAATTAATCAAACTATTGTTGACCATAAGAGTCTGTTTTATGGAAATAACTTTGCTGGATGTGTCATCAGAAGGTTTGTTATCATTTTTTGTTATTGTAAGCACAGCCGGATGCTGATTGTTTCTTATCCAGCTGCAGTTTATACAGTCACAGTTATAAGCCCCGTCTTTTTGGCAGTTGAGCAGTCGTGCTATTTCCATTGCAAGGTAGTATTGAGCGGTTACATCCTGACCGTAGAGAACCAGCGATTGAGCAAAGCTGCGGTTTTTGTTCTTTAATGCCGCTTCAAAGTAGTTTGTAAAATATTCAAATTTTCGTTTAAAAATCGGGTGGAACATAAATCCTCTAATTCAGTAACGCCAGTTCTACAGGCAGTTCATAAAAAGCCATTTCGCCAGTTTTAACCCTGTATTCAGCTTCAAGCAGATTTTTTCTAATTTTTATAAGCCTGTCCATAGGTACTTTTTTTAATTTTTCAAGATGTTTTTTTACAATAAATTCCGGCAAATGGTTTTTTGATGCAATTTCAAAAGGGCTTTTGTCAACGGAATCAACTTTAATGCTTGCGAGTTTTGAAAAGTTTGTTTGTAAAACCGCCAGTATTTCCAGATAATGTTTGTTTGTACATAGTTTTTGAAACTCAAGCAGCGCTTTATCTTTGTCTCCTTTTAAAATATAATCCGTCAAAACAAAGATATCTTCCGTTGATGTACAAATATTTATAATATCTTCTTTTTTTACTGCTTTTGTCGGATAAATTGCAAGTTTTAGCTTGTCGAGTTCTGCATTAATTACACGCAGGTTTGTACCGAGTCTTTCAATCAAAAATTGAGTAACATCTGCAGCCATAATTAAATCTTTTTGTTTTGCCTGCTTTTGAATCCAGACAGGCAGCTCTTTGCTGTATGTTTTCCATTCAGGAAATTCCGTAACAGTTGCATGTTTTGCCAGTATTTTGTACAGTTTTCTTCTTGTATCAATTTTTTTTGTTGATTCGCGCTCGATTTTGCAAACAAAAACTATATTCAATGTATCGGGAATTATTTGAATAGTATCTTCAATCTGTTTAAGCTCTTTATCATCAAAACTGATTTTGCCTTTTGTATCGAAAAAGTATTTTTCGCAGTTTACAACAGCCAGCACACTGCCGAACATCAAAGACGGGGTGCGCAAAATATCCATAAGCTCCGGGAATTTAGGATTATCGTACGTACGGTAGTTGGTGGCAATAAAAGATTTATCCACGAGTTTATCTTTGAGCTTATTGAGTTCTGCTTCTATTAAAAAATCTTCCTGTCCGTGATAAAAATACAGCATGATTATATTGTAACACGCATAGACAATATACAAAAAAGATACGCACATATTGCACGTATCTTTTTTGGTATAATCAGCAAAATTAATTATCAATCAAAAGGCTGGCGCCGATTAATCCTGCGGAATTACCCAATTCAGCAGGTACAACTTCAACAGCAGCACCCTGAATAGGCATAGCTCTGTCTTTTAATGTTTTTTTCAAAGGTTCAAACAGGATATCGCCTGCTTCTGCAACACCGCCGCCTATAACGATTCTTTCCGGATTGAGCAGGTTAACAACGCTGGATAAACCTATTCCGAGGTATTCTCCCATTCTTTCAAAAATCTTTTTAGCTACCACATCGCCCTGTTGTGCAGCCTGACAAACAATTGCCGGAGTAATGGCAGAAGTAGAGCCTGCGATTTCTCGGAATTTTGCACTTTTACCGCCTTTTACATAGTCTTTTGCCATTGCAACAATAGAAGGTCCTGATACGTAAGCTTCAAAACAGCCTGTATCACCGCATCCGCAAAGCAATCCGTTATGCATTTCCATTTTTATGTGTCCGATTTCACCGGCTGCATTGCTTGCTCCGCGAACAAGTTTGCCGTTGATAACAAGCCCCGAGCCGATACCTGTACCGACAGTGATACAAATAAGATTTTTGCAACCTGCTCCTGCTCCGTAGTTAAGTTCTGCTAATGCCATACAACGTACGTCGTTATCAACTTTTACCGGAACGTTAAATTCTTTTTGCATAATTTCTGCTATAGGAACATCTATCCATCCGGGAATATTCGGCAATATTCTAACTATACCGTTATCGCAATCGATTTGCCCAGGGAAACCAAATCCGATACCTTCGATATCGTTTGTTGTAATTTCTGCCTCTTTAAGCAAATCTTTTATACATTGAGTAATATTGCCTATAGTATACTCATAGCCCATTTCCGCACGTGTTGGTACGGTTTTTGGGTGAGAAATCTCTCCGTCTTTGTTAACAAGCGCAATTTTTACGTTTGTTCCGCCTATATCTACACCAACTCTGAATTTTTCAAACATGTTCTCTTAATCCCCGTTCTAAATCTAGTGATAATGACATTATAATATCACGAGCATAAATTAATATTAATCATTTCTTAAAAATTTTCTGTCAAATTGTCGTCTGAGTTTATTAAAATCCGTAAGCTGCTGCAAAATATCGTCTTTAGTCTGCTGCACGGTTTTTTTGAAATCTTTTAGGGTATATAGTGTTTGTGCAAAATCAAACGGCTGTTTTTTGCTTGTAAAATTGTAGCTTCCGATTCTCAAATTTGAATTTACAAAAAAATCTCTTTTATCATTACTGGAAATATGAACGGTCAGTTCTTTAGAATTTCTTATTTTATCAACTATTTTTTGCATAAAAGTTCTTTTAGGAGGTTCAACATCCTGAGGCACAATATGTTTTACCGATTCGAGCATTAAGCTTCCCCATTCGTCACCATATTTTTCTACACAATTTTTTCTTGCAAGTTTAGTTATATATACTTGTGTGGGTTTATGCATAAGCTTTAAAATTCTCATTTTTAGTTCCTTATAAAAGTAACGCCGGTATGTAAAATATAACATACCGGCATTATTTTTTTTGTTAGTTTTTTACAATATGTTTACAATCCTTGCTGCGCTTCACCCGTCCGTAAATCCGCTGTCTTGGATTTACTTCACGCTCAGAACTGCCGCTCGTTATGCTTTGCAAATACTCGCTTCGTTCTTCGCTCCCCAGGTTCGCTGCGCTTCACCCGTCCGTAAATCCGCTATGGTTTTAGTCTGTCCATTAATCTCGGGAACGGGATGGTTTCTCTTACGTGGTGCAATCCGCAAATCCAAGCGACTGTTCTTTCGATACCGAGTCCGAAACCGGCATGTTTGCAGCTGCCGTATCTTCTTACATCGAGATACCAGTTGAATACTTCTTCCGGCAATCCCTGTTCTTTAATTTTTGCTTTCAGTTTTTCAATGTCTTCTTCTCTTTGACCGCCGCCGATGATTTCGCCGTATCCTTCGGGTGCAATCATATCAACACAGGCTGCTTTATCGCCTTCTTGTTTCATATAGAAAGCTTTAATTGCCATAGGATAGTGGTGAATCATAACAGGTTTGTCAAATTCTTCCGAGATAAGAGTTTCTTCATCACCGCCAAAATCAGCTCCCCACTCTGTATCATTGCCTTTTTTCTTGAGGATTTCAATGGCTTCGTCATAAGAAATTCTCGGGAACGGACGTTTGATATTTTCAAGTTTTGAAATATCTCTTTCAAGAACTTCCAAATCTTCTCTGTTGTGTTTTACAACTTCCTGAACTATATATTCAACAAATTCTTCCGCCAAATCCATATCATCATAAATATCAAAGAACGCAACTTCCGGTTCAACCATCCAGAATTCTGTTAAGTGACGTCTGGTTTTTGATTTTTCGGCACGGAAAGTAGGGCCAAAGCAGTATGCTTTACCCACTGCCATAGCGGCTGCTTCCATATAGAGTTGTCCGCTTTGTGTAAGGTATGCGTTTTCATCAAAGTAATCTACTTTAAAAAGGTTTGTTGTGCCTTCACAGGCGTTAGGAGTAAAAATAGGTGCGTCTACAAGGGTAAAGCCTTTGTTATCAAAGAAATCACGCACGGATTTAATAATTCTGTGGCGGATTCTCAAGATAGCTTTTTGTCTTAAAGAACGCAGCCACAGGTGTCTGTGTTCCATTAAAAAGTGTGTTCCGTGTTCTTTAGGTGTAATCGGGTAGTCAACGGATTCGCCGATTACTTTGACATCTGTCGCGTCGATTTCATAACCTATTTTTGAGCGGTCATGTTTTTTTACTGTACCTGTTACTTCAACACTGGATTCTTGTGTAATTTTATCGGAAAGTTCAAAAACTTCATCAGATACATTGCCTTTAAAAACGACTGCCTGAATTTCTCCAGTTCCGTCACGCAGCTGCAGAAAATGGAGTTTTCCGCTTGAACGTTTATTGTAAAGCCAAGCCTGCAGTGTTATTGTTTGTCCTTCATACTTTGCAATGTCTTCGATGTAAATTTTCATATAACTTCCTCTCAATTCTATTGGATTTTTCCATATTATATCATTAACTCGGGATTTGGGTGTACAACTAATAGCAAAGATTTTTGATTATTAAATCTTTTTTGTATAGAATTATTACTATAAATTATTTAAGAATTGAGGATATGAAATGCCAGAGAAAGAATTTGAGTTTAAAGACACA
>CASFCQ010000030.1 GCA_949293185.1 uncultured bacterium | reverse complement strand
TTAGAATAAATTTTGCATCCACTTCACTACGTTACGGTCTGTCAAAATTCACTCTAAAAACTAACAGTGTTTAATCGTATTCCTGCGGCAGAGCCGCTTTTACTGCTTCGCAGTTTTAATTTATTTATTATTTATTTTTTATGTTAAGAAAGAATTATTCATCTCATCAAATTACGTAACATATACAATTCTTGTATAAGTTTATCTATTCATGTAAAACTTTATCAAGCGTTTTTAAAATTTCCAAATAAGCTGTAACTTTCTTTGGCGGGCTGACCATCAGTAATTTTATAATTTCGTCTGTCTGGGTATTCTTTTTAATATCTTCTTTAAAAATCCCGAAGTCTTCCAGCGTAAAAGATAACACTTCTGCCATATGCAAAAATGATTCTACATTTAATTTACTCAATCCTCTTTCGACCTTGCTAAGGTAGTTAGTTGATATATCTATTTTTTCAGCAAGCTCTTCCTGTGTAAGATTTTTTTCAATCCTCAGTTTTTTGATTATTTTCCCAATATGGACAGTATCAATCATTTTTTACCTTTTTGTTAAGTTTAAATACAATAAGATTGATTTTTAATAACCGATAAGATTTGTATATCTTGTATTGATACTATTTGATTAGTCGTGTTTTTTATGAAACAATCATATATAATCAATTTCAGTGTAAAACGACATATAATACTGATAATTTTTATAAGTGAGGGGATATGAAAATTTTTAAAGAATGGAAAATGCTTAAAATTTTTGATTTGAATATAAAAAATGTAATTTTTGCTCTCGTTTTGAGTATTGTTTGTACGATGTTGTCGTTTCATTATTTTGTCAAAACAGATTTCTGGCAGAGCAATTTCAGCCTGCCAATGCATATAAGGCTGCAAATCTCTCACAATGGCAGTGATATAAATAATTCATTACAATTTAAAACCAATCAGGCAGATATTGCGCTTGCACATTATCAGGTAAATAAAGAGTACAAATTTGATAAGTTTATAAAAATTACTGCACCTCCTATTTATCAGACTTACAATTTTCAACTTGTGTCCGGCGAAAAAAATACAGTAAAAATTGTGACAACAAACTTTTTTAACGGAGATATAGATGTAAAATCCTTTAAAATCAATGGCAAAGAGCTGTCTTCAGACGTTAATTTTAAAAATAGCGATTACATAATAAATACAGAGCCTGAAAGCGTTTTAGATATATCAGTAACCTGCAAACCGGCAGATACAGTAAAAGCGGCACCATCGCAGCAAATCAGCGTACCTGCACTGCTTGTAACATTTTTATTCTATTTTGGTATTTTCTTGTTTGTTATTACAAAAATATTAAGAACAGGCGTAAAACAAACAGCAACAAATATTTTTAAACTAATAACAAAAAACAAAATACCTTTAATTTTGTTAAGTGCATTTTTTATATTCTATCTTTGTGAAAACTTATACACAATAATACATTTGAATCAATGTAATTGGATTGGCAATGGTGATTCTCCTTATACAATAAACTATATATTGGGAAATACAACAAAAAGATTTCATCCGTATTTCTTTTTGCCGTTTTATCCGTTGTTTGATACTTTAATACTGATAACAAGACATATTTTTCTGTCTATAGGCTTGATATATGCTCTTTTATCTTCTTTGTCCGTGTTGTTTTTATATAAGGCACTGGATATTATAATGCCTCAGCGCAGGATGTTATCTGTGATTTTGTCTTGCATTTACGGGTTCAGCTGGGCGCAGATGCATCTTTCACAGGCTTTTGACTTATACATAATTACAGGATTTTATCTTTGTTTGATTTTGTATTTAGTCGTTAAAGAGTTAAGCCAAGAGAAATATGACTACAAAAATCTGGCTTTAATAGTTCTCGTGTCTGCGTTAACTCTGGGCGTAACCATACCTAATATCGTTACAGCGTTGATTTTGGTATTGCCTGTATTTATCATCAAGAAAAATCCTAAAGTTATATTAACGTGTATATTATCTTTTATTCTGCTTGTCAGCGCATTTACGCAATTTAAATCTCTAACCTGCGACGGTATGGCTTGGCAGCATTTGTTCCATAAAGGTACTAAAGGCGATGTAAAAACCTGGGTACGCGCAAGCTGGGGTAATTTCAGAAACGAAACCTTAAGACAGCCCTTAATCAGTCAGGAACGTCACAAAAAAATATATAAAAACACTGTAAAATGTTTTGCAATTCCGTTTTTTATAATTTTGCTGCTTTCGCTTGTCGTATTAATAACAAAATCAAAAAATATCAGTCCGTTGCAAAAAAGAATTTTTTATTCTTCTTTTGCTGCACTGATTTATAACTTTGTATCAAATTACTTTTGGTGTCCGACTCAAGGGTTGCTGTTTTCATTAAATCATTTTGCGCTGTGGTTTATTTTACTTGGCTCTTCTATAAATATTTTGCAGCAATATTTAAAAACGCAAAAGCAAAAAGATGTGTTTTTATGCATAATATGCAGCTGGCTTATTATATTTATGGCAATGGAGTTGATACTTAACCACAATGTTAATCACAAACGCCATAAATACCTGCTTGAAATATCTCCGATTACATACAATGTGCTGGAGATGAGAAAATGATTAAAGATATTTTAAAACTCTTAAAAGTAAAACATTACATAAAAAATATTGTGGTTTTTGTACCGCTTGTATTTTCTTTATCATTTAAAGATTTTAATCAGGATTTTCTGGCATTGGTTGCATTTATTGCTTTTTGCTTAATTTCTTCAGCAGTGTACATATTGAATGATATTATAGATGCTCCGAAAGACAGATTGCACCCCATAAAAAAAGATAGACCAATAGCCAGCGGAAAAGTCAATGTAAAAACCGCGCTGATATTATTTATTGTCTTGCTGGCGGCAAGTTGTGCTTTGTCTCTCGCAATAACTCCGATTTTGTTGTTGGCGGTACTCGGGTATTTAATTTTAAATATTTGTTATACGTTTTATTTTAAACAAATTCCCATAATCGATGTTGTCTGTATTGCACTGGGGTTTGTTATAAGGGTTTTAGGAGGATGTATTGCCATTAGTGTAATGCCGTCTCCTTTAGTTATTTTGTTAACCTTTTTTACCTCAATGTTTTTTACCTTTGCCAAAAGAAAGCTCGAATACTCTTTAATAGAAGATCAGAGTCAGCTTAGAAAATCAATAAAACAATACAATGAGGCTCTTTTGAATCAGTATGTAACAATAAATGCAGTGCTGTCCATTGCTTTTTATTTTACGTATATGCTAGACTCTCAAACTATACAAAGAGCAGGTACTCAATATTTGTATCTGAGCGCAATACCTTTTACTGTTTTGTTTTTCAGGCTGCTGTTTTTGATACAAACTTGTACGAATGTAGATGACCCTGCTGTTTTTATATATAAAGATAAAACAGTGAAATGGATAATATTCGCATACATAGCTGTATTAATTGCTGTTTTTGTATTTTAAGATTGCAGATAAACAGTGTGTTCTAGCTGTAATCTTGCAGAGTTAATTAATGAATTATTAACTTTTGTTAAGTTGTGCGCAATTTTTAGAGAGAAAAATACTTTATATAAATATGAAAGCTCTCTCTTCTTATTTAAAATTTCAAGACCCATAAGGGTCTTTTTTTTGCACTATTATAAATAATTAATTATAATTTATTAAGCACTAACTCTGGAGAGACTTTGTAAAATGCAGAGACAAAATCTTGGGCATATTGCAGAAAACTATAAAAATAAGTACATAAACCTGTTCAATGAAAAATTATCTAAGACTTTGAACATCTTGGAGCTTAAACGTAAAGAAGTCTTGAAACAAGCATTAGCGACATGTTCATTGTATTTTTTGTTTGCAATTCTATGTTTGTTTGGATATTTTACATTAAGGACTGTTAATACAACTTTTTCCATTTTCCTTGTAATATTTACAATCAGTTTAGTCGTATTTTGCTTTTTAACTGTAATTGAAAAAAACTCAAAGTTTGTTCAATTTCTTAAGGTTGAGCTGGGTTATAAAATTTTGACAATATTTGGCAATCTGCATTATTCAAATACACAATTTTCAGAATCGGATATTATCGAGAGTACGATTTTTCCTGCATTTGCGACGCTAAATACAGAGGATTGCATCGTGGGAAAATACAAAGAAACAGATTTAAAAATTTGCGAAACTTCTTTATTTTTCGATGATGATTCTGCTTTTTGGAATCGAGTATACAGAGGTGTTGTCATTTTATTTAAATCAAATAAAACAATAAAAAATAAAACTACAGTAATTTCAAAATCTGAAATAAATTGGAAGTTTCCTGCATTAATATTAATACTTGCCGTTGCATTTATACTATGTATAATACTTGCTTTATTTCTACTATATATTGATGCTAGGGAAGGAATCTTATTAGTTATAGGTTTTGTATGCGTTTTTGTATACATATTTTATGAAATATTAAAAAAATGTCATTTTTTCAAAAGACAATCTATTGCTAGTGAAAAGTTGTTAAAACTAATGCTTGAAGATTTTCAATTCAATAAAAAATTTAAAGCATATTCAAGTGACCAAATAGAAGGACGATACCTTTTAACAACGGCTTTTATGGAAAGATTATTGAATATCCAAACAACTTTTGGCACTAAGGATATAAAATGCTCTTTTTATGAAGATAAATTAATGATAGCTATATCCACTAATAAAAATTTGTTTGAACTTGGGAATTTGTTTTGTAAAGTAGACAAATCCGTATATATTGAAAAATTTCTTGATGAAATAATTTCAATTTTAATTATGATTGACTATTTTAAACTGGATGAAAATACAAAGCTTTAAGATATTTTTTCCAAAAGCTCGTTATAAACATCAATCGTTATATGACATATAGCCAGCCTTCTGTCTACAAGGCTCTTTATTGTTGCTTCAAAACATTTAAACAATGCTTTATCAAGCCCTCTGTCTTCTTTTAATATGTCCATACATTCCTGACGGAAGGTTAAATCTCGTGTTCTTGCTTCGATTTTATCTGCAAGAAATATTATCTTTTCAAAATCGGACATATTGCATCTGCCAAGAGTATGCCACCTTATTGCGTCTAAAATTTCTGTATCTGAAACATTAAACTTTGTCTTTGCAAGATAAGCGCTGACCGGCGCATGCAGAGTCTTGTAGTTTAAAAGTTCACACTCCTGAACTTCGGGTATGTGCTCTTTTATAATGTCCAGTAATTTTTCGTTTGGAAAACACTTTGCCGCATCATGCAGCAAACCTGCAAGCCTTGCTTTTTCAACGTCAAGATGAAAAATCTGTGCAAGTTCAACAGCAGCTTCCATTACTCCGAGTGAATGGATGTAGCGCTCTTCTACAAGGTTGTCTTTCAGCCAGTTTTCAATTTCCTGTGTACTAATATTTGTATAAGCCATATTTATCAATGTATTTTTCCACTTCTTTCGGTACCAGTGTTTTTATCGGAATACTGTTTGTAATATTCTCTCTTATTTGTGTTGATGAAATATCTAAAAAAGGCATTTTCATCATTGTGTAATTATACCCTTTATCCTTCAGTTTTTGCAAACAGATTTTGTCCTGTTTGAGATGTTTTTCATCTTCTCTGACAAAGAGAATAAAATCAACAAGCTCTTTGAGCTTATCTGATTCATACCAGCTTTCGATATTTTTAAAAGCATCAGTTCCTATGATAAAGCTGATTTTACCGTCAATATCATACATATTGTACAATTCTTTGACTGTTAAATATGTATAAGACAGACCGCTTCTTAAATATTCAATATCTGATACTTCCAGATATTCTTTATCTTTTACGGCTATCTCCGCCATTTTCAGTCTGTGATAAGCCAAATCTCTGTCTAAAGATTTATGCGGTGGATTGGCTGCCGGAATAACGAGAATTTTGTCAAAATTAAACTGTTTTTTTGCATATTCGCAAAGTTTAAGGTGCGCATTGTGTATCGGGTTAAACGTTCCTTGAAACAAACACAACTTCATCGACCAAAACTCTCCTTGTATTCCATTTGTAATTTATCGCGGCAAGATTATATCTTTAAAATAGACCTCTTCAACAAGAGCTAGTATCCGGTTAATGAACCTTTTATAAGCAGCTCTGTCAGCTTCACCGGAAAGAACAATATCAGCTTTCATTGCTGTAGGATGGATATGTATTTTAGCTTTGGAAGATGCGTTTTCATAAACTTCATCTGCCGAATCCCCCAGCCCTCTAGCCTGTGCTCTTTCGTAGAATCTTGATTTTTGCACCTGATGTGATACATCAACGTAAATCTTAAAATCGAACGCATCAACAACTTTTTCCGTCAATGTAAACAATCCTTCGGAAATTATTATTTTGGAAGGAACTGCTTTTGTAACATTATCTTTTCTTATTGCCGTACCTGACATGTCATATTTGGGGAGATACACAGTATCTCCAAAAAGCAGCTGCTTGATATGTTTTTTCATTAACTCAAGCTCAAGTGCCTCCGGTACGTCAAGGTCGTAATGTTTTGCAAATTCCGCAAAGCTTCCGGCTTTTTTAACCATTTCGGAACGGTCATAGTAATAATCGTCCGTGTTAAGTCTTGTAATAACATCTTTTATACAGTATTCATCGGCAAAAGCCTGAATAGTGCTGATTATATCATAGGCAATTGTAGATTTTCCGCTTGCTGTTTCACCGGCAATACCGATTGAACAGGAACGTTTAATATTTCCTGATAAAAACAACGCCATTTTATATATGGCATTGTTGCTTACTTTTTTAAAAATAGAGTCAGATGAGTTGATTTCATCAAAGAAAATTTTGTTCAGCCTTTTTTCAATATATTGAAGAAGGATTTTATCCTGCTGTTTTGTATTTAAAGGCAGTTGTTTTTGGGGAGAAGATATAAATTCTTTTGAGATAGTGTTTTGCAATTTGGAATTCCTTTGCATTGTTTTGCTAAAATAAAAACCGAACAAAAAATTTTTTGCCGGTTTTTTTATTAATTTCAAACTTTTTTAACAATATTATTTTTTTCATCAACCATTACGACCGTTGGTGCAAACTTTGCCTTTTCTTCAAGAGTCATCATCGCATAAGAAACAATAATAACTTTGTCGCCTATTGCAACCTTTCTGGCGGCTGCACCGTTGAGGCAAATATCCCTGTTACCTCGCTTACCTTTGATAACGTAAGTTTGGAAGCGTTCTCCGTTATTTACATCCAGAATATCAACTTTCATACCTTCCAGAAGATTTGCTGCTTCCATCAGTTCTTCATCAATGGTAATTGAACCGACATACTCTAAATTAGCGTCTGTAACAGTGGCTCTGTGTATTTTTGAATACAAAAATTCTATTTGCATATTTACCTCGTCAGTTATTTTAACAGAAAAATAAAAACGTTGCATAAAAAATATATAAAATTGTTAAAATTGTAAATTTAAAATTGAAATTTTTGTGAATACGGGCAATAAAAACTTTTTTGATTACTTTATATTGCTAAGTGAAACAAAGTAAAAAAGGAAGTATAATGATTGACAAGGTTGGCTTCGGGCTGAATTTAAACCTACCAGTTAAAAATAATGAAAAAAGTACGGAAGCTGTAAAAGATACTCAGCCGCAGCGTTATGTAAATAAATCCGATATTCCTGCGCATACTTACCGTGCGTATAGCGGAATAAGTTTTAAAGGCACTGCAGCTGATGTGTCAAAAGTGCAACTGTATAAATCTGCTATTGATGGTGTAAATAATACAGCTAACAGTGATACTGCAACGGTTGAGGAAGCTGTTGATATTTTAAAACCGTTAAAGTTGACTGAAAAGAAACTATTGGACTATCTTATGGCTTGCTCTTTTGATTCTCATGATGAGAATGTAATAATTAACAAGCAGGCTCTTTATTATACTTTGCTTCTGCACTGCGGATACAGAAATTTGCCTGAGGCTAAAATCCCTAACGCTATAGCCGCAGGTATGGATAATGAATATAAATGCTTTTCTGAAAAGAAATTTGATTCCTTGTTTGATATGACGGGACGTTTGCGTTTAAGCAAGAAAAATTCGCTTAAAAGAATAAGAGAGGATAACTATCCTAATGCAAGAAAACTGGCGTTGATTCATAAATCAAAACTCAGTGCAGAGATTGCCTCTGTTTTGAAAGAACAGCCTGTTCAAAAAGATTATGAATTTGATATGGAAAATGTTTTTTCCATTGATGTCAAGCAGGAAAAACACAATCTTGCCGATGCAATCAACGATTTAAAAAATAAAGGGCAGCTTTCAGAAGGTATTGCTAATGCTATGCAAAATGCTTTAAGCCAGAATAATCTGGATTTTAAAAAAGTTTTTTCTGACTATTATTCTTTGCTAAATGATTGTAAAACTCTTGAAGAAGCCAAAGAACTTTATCCAGAACTTGAAATTCCTGATTTAAACTTTGAAAACAACGGTTTTGACAGAGTGCTAAAAAGCCGTCTTGCCCGTGAAAATATGGATAAGGTGGGTTTAAATATATTGAAAAAAGTATATGTTGATTTAAAACCTGTTTCTACAATTGTTGTTGATTTAGAAAACAGCTATCCTACAACATATCAATCAATGATTAAGGGCGGTATAAGTTTTGGTAAAATATCTCCGGAACTTGCAGCCTTGCTTGATAAAACCGAAAAGTTGAGTCATCAGTTCAACGGGATTGAGTCTGTTCCTGATAAAGAGCTTGAGTTTATGATAAGAAAAAATGCCTCAAAACAAAGCCGTATTTGGGCGGAATATATGGGGATTACAAATAAATACTGGCATCCTGTTAGAGCTATTGCGCATAAACAAAAACATCCGCTGACTTCTTATTATCAGACAGACAAGCTTGTTAACGGATATTTGTTCTATCTTTACAAGTATCAAAACAAGTCAGTTCCGTCTCAAAATCCCTTTGAACAATATGCTGACGGAAAACCCTTTAACAAAGAGAAAAAAGCCGCACTGGAAAAGATTTATTTCTTATACAAAAACAACTACAACAAAGAAATAAGCAATCCTGACTTTCTTGAATATAAGCAAAACTTTGATACTGAAGCAATGGCTAAGTCATTAACAAAGCTTGAGCGTCATTATAAAAATACTTTTTCAAACTGGTTTATGACACCCGAACGCAGAAAAAGATATGAAAGCGCACTGGAGGATTCGTACAGGCTTGTGTTTGAAAAAATGGACATCGCTAAAAATGCTCAGAAAATGCAGAATATAAATGTCACGGATGTTGTTGAAGATAAGCTTTCAAACGAAGAACTTGTCGATTACATTGCAGAAACAGAGCCGGATGAAACTGAAACAATTAAAGATGATTTTAAGCGTCTAAGGAACATTGTTTATTCTGCGAACGATAAAAATTTGATAAATCTTTTTAACAGGTATGTCGGCTCTAACTCTGCTGACATTGATTGCGACAACTTCCTGCAATACAAAAATCTTATTGAAAATTGTATTAAAAATAACGAAATTGATAGTCCCAAAGAGCTGATTGCAATGTTTAAACTCCGCAATTTGTATATGAATTATTTGTTCAATACGTCGGATTCAGCAGTTACTTTTGAGGATTATATAAATAAAGCCGAAGAAAAATACAAAAATAGCGCAGGAACAGTTGATTATGAACAAATGATAAAAGATATGAATATCGAAGAAGAATACTCTCTGGCAACAGGTTCTCAAAACACTGAAGAAAAAACAGCCTTGATAAAACTTTTGGACAAAAAATTTATATCAAATGATAAAAATAACTACAAAGCTGCTATTGAGGTATTGACAATGTATGACGGACTGCCTGAGATATTTAAAAGCAGGTTCTATGCTCTTGCAATCGGTACGGACAAAGTTAGCGATGAAATATTTTTACAGCAGCTGAAAGAAATGTATGAAAAAATATCCGGCTGGAATCTTGATGATGCTGAGATAATTACAATGGATGCGGATAAAATTCCGCAGAAGATTGTAATTACCTCCAAAGCAAAATACGAGCTGTTTGAGGATTGCAATGGAAATATTGACCGTTTCGATACAATCTTGCACAAATTCTACAATGCTTCATCAAAAAGAGTTGGTGACAGACAGGGACAGGGTGTAAAAGTACTCGGTGATAATGTTAAATACGCTGCAGAGTTGAAAATTCAAGGCTCTCAGGCAGTAGGAAGCAAACGCCTTTATGCACGTGAACCCCTGCCGGATGACATACAACAGTACGGAAACGTAAAATACGTTTTCGATACACTGGACAAACATTTATAAGGAATAATAATGAACATAAGCTGTTTAATGCCGGTAAATAACGCAGATACCAGATTAAAACATCCCTCTTTTAAAACAAATTACCGCAGCTATACTCAACAAAATGATGATACGATGAGATGTATTACCAGACTATTTCGTGATGATTTGGACTGGAAGGGTTTTAGCAATTTTGTGCTTAAAAACTTTAAGGACAAAGATAAGGTAAACATAGTAATGTTCGCAGCTTCTGACGGATCGGAAGCTTATTCCACAATAATTTCGCTGTTGGAAAATTGTACTGACAAAAAAACTGCGGTACAAAAATTTTTCCCTATCAGAGCTTATGATATAGATGAAGAAATTCTAAAAGCTGCCCGCAGCGGCTATATTAATACAATAAGCTGTGACCGCATGGATTTGCTTATGAATTGTAATAATTATTATAACTATTTCAGCAATACGGACAACCCGCTGTTTATTCCGGATGATACAGCAAACAAAGATACAAAAACCTTCAAAGCAAAGAGAATTTTAACAGACAACGTAAGATTTAATCAGGGTGATATGTTCTTAAAAATACAAGAGCTTGAGGACAGCTCCAACACAGTATTGATGTGCAGAAATTCTTTAGGCTATTTTGAAAATGATAAAATTGAAAGTTTTATAAAACTGGCTGCAGAGAAATTAAAAAGCGGAAGTGTGTTTGTGATTGGAAATCATGATTCAGTACTTTTTAATATAGATGAATGTTTGAAAAGCTTTGGTTTTGAAAAAGTCATGCATAATGTTTATAAAAAAACTTGAAAAAAGATTATTATTTGATATATTTTTATTACAACTAACGGCAAACAACATGGCGGGTATCGTCAAGTGGTCAAGACCTCGGATTGTGGTTCCGATATGCATGGGTTCGAATCCCATTACCCGCCCCATTTTTAAGAATAGACCCAGATGGGTCTTTTTTGTTGCAAATATTGAATTTCAGAGTTCGAGCATTTTTTAAAAAATGTAGTAACCTCTACTGGGATTCGAACTCTTTAAAGTTGTTGTGTATATTCCAGATAATTATTGATTAGTTCTAATAATTCTTTATAACTTTTTATATCTTCATTTGGAGCATTATTTTTCACTAAATTATCAATGTGACCTTCAACTAAAAATTTCAATAAATTCATTAAAGCTAAACTTTGTTCTTCCTTAGTTGATTCACTGTCCTCTATTTCTATATCAACAGTAATTCCATCGATTTCACATCTTTTTATTAACATATTTATTGTATAATGATTTTTAAAAATAAATCAATTTGAACATTGAATAATTCAACACAGGGTAAAAGATGCCTTTTCTATGGAAACTGACTGACATTTTTAATTAGACTTTCGGGTTAGTTCCCGACTAGAAAGGGGGTCGATATGGATAATTTCAATTTAGCATTATTTTTAATCTTTTTGATTTTATGCGTATTAAAAAACGGCTCTCATCTTAATAGATAAGAACCGTTAGACTTTCTACAAGGTATCCGGTAGCTTGAGAAACTACCACCCTGTGTTTCTATTATAAATTATCTATTTTTATTTTTCAACCCCGTTAATATAATTTTCTATTTCCGAATAAAGGATGATTATTTGTGGAGATGATAAAATCGGTTGTAAAGTTTTGTTAAAGAGTTCGAGCAAAGTCCTATCATCCGCCCCATTTTTAAGAATAATGATACTTATTTAAGTTTAAAATTTTTTATTTGAATATCACCAATTACTATTAGTGATTGGTGATTTTTAAATTTTTATTTTACTTAATATTTTTTATTTTTGGGACAATTTTGTTTTATTCTGATGTTTTATAAATATATAGATAGTTTAGGTCAGAAGTTACAATGGGAATTTTAATTAGTACTTTGGGTAATGCTGTTAGCAGCATACGCTCTAAAAATCAAACAGCAGCAAAAATTTTGCGTTCAGCGGTTACTGATGTTATTGATTATGTGAATATAAAACAAAAAGTTGTCAATACAAATAATGATATACAGTTTGCAGCCCAACAGTATAGAAAACCTGTTATTGATGTTATAGACTCTAATTTGTCACCAACTGAGTTCTCTTTTTATGCACAAAATATAAAGAATGCTGATTTTAATGATGTTGAGAAAAGTATTGAAGAAATTATAAAAATTAAAGACAAATTCGGAAACAGCTTGTTTTTGAAAGAATTGGGACATAAAAGAACTTACAATACCCGGTCTTTGTTAGATACAAAATACAATAATCCGGAACATTATAAAGAAATATTGACTCTGTTAAAATTATCATCAGAAGGCAAAATTAAATATATACCGCGTTTTATAATGCCTGAAGGTAAGCTAAATCCGCTTGTAAAAAAGGATATGGAAGCTCTTTTAAATCATAAAAACTATTTTGAGCAATTTGATAATACATCAAACAAATTTGAAATTTTGATGAAAACGAACGAGGGCGATGCATTTTCTATTGGTGAACAGATGTATGTCCGAAACAAAAACGGTTATGAAAAAATCAGTATGGATAAAAATACATACAAATTGTTATTCCCGCCAGTAGACAGATATGCAATAGCACAGGGGCATTCTCAAAATTGCGGTCCAATTGCAGTTATTAATAATATGATACAAATTCCTGCTAATAGAGTAAAACTATACAAATTATTCGAACAAAAGGGGAATCATGTTATTGTGCACTCTTTAGGTAATATTTTTAACCGAAGTACCTTTGACCTGAATGAACTGCATAAATTGAGTGATGGAATACTGTCTCAAACATGTTACGGCTTAAAAATGCTCGAAAAACATTCTAATAAAAATAGTAATATAGCAGCATTTGGATTAACCAAACCTTTATATGGTGATAAATACTTCTGTAAAGACCTTATTGCGGAAAAAGGTACTGTATTTATGGATATAGATGACATAAATCTTGCCCTGATGAATCATTCAAAATCTGAAATAGAACAGTTAAAAAATCAAATCAGAACTATAGGACATTCAACGACTATGGTGTCTGGCGGCGGAGGTGGCTATAAATACGGAACTGGAGAAAACCATTATATTTCGGTTTTTGACTGTAAAGATGATATTGTTAAATATTCAAATCCACATGGAACTGCAGAATATCGGGAAATGTCTCTTGATGATTTTATATTAAAAGTTTATAACAATGTTTTTTATCATAAAATATAATATGATTTTAAGTGAAACACAAAGCCTCTGTTTTTAAGAAAACAGAGGCTTTTTTTTGAAATAAGCAAGTTCTATTTAACAAAATATGATGCGTTGAGGTTTGCAAAAAGTTTTATTACCCCGCCTTGAATCGGACTGGCGCTTCCTTCAGCGCTGTCAGCAGAAGCACTCATCGCAACATTTTTAGCCAGCATTCTATATTGAGGTCTGATAGCTTCGCTTGTTGAACAGCTTCCGTTGATATTTTTAATTCCGGCAAGTGTGTTACCTGCGCTGGAAGCAAGCAGTCCTGCTCTGTTATATGCTTTTTTCGCTGCAATAGATAGCAGTTCATCACACTGTTTGTCATAAGATGAGATTGAAAAAGTTATATCGTTGATGTTTGTCGCACCGGAAGATATGGCTTTGTCAATCATTTTACCGGCATCTTTGATGTTTTTAGTGTGCACAATTACGTTGTTTGATACTTCATATTTGATGAGATTCTTTTTGTCGTTTTTGTAGCTGTATATCGGTGCTGCGTTAAAATTAGCTGTTTTTACATAATCTCCGTTTTGAGCATTTATCATAGAAGACAGTTCAGAGTACACTTTATCAGAAATTGCTTTGTTTTCGTCTGTGGCTTTTTGTAAAGATTTTGCATCTTCTGTTTGTACTGCAATATTAATTTCAACTATATCAGGTGGAAGTTCTGTGTTAGCAGATGTAGAAACAGAGACAAAACCTCTTTCTATAGCTTCTGCTGCAGCTTTCATTGTTCCTGAAGAAACAAAACCTACTGTCATTGCAACAATCAATGCAGCTGTAAAATATTTTTTCATATTTTCTCCTTCTCAAATATACCTACATGATTATAAACGAGATTGGAGAAAAAAAGTTCATAATAATTATTAATGTTTGTATGGGATTGTTTGGCAAACTTTAGGGTCGTTAAAATATTTCAGATAAGTTACATCTTCATTTTTACCAACAACAGGCATTCCTTTGACAAGAACTGAACCTTGTTTGTCCGGGTCAAGCATTGCGTTCAGGTATTCATGTTGCTTTTTTGTATCAAAATAACATGTTGTAACATTTGTACCGCGAAGCCAGCTGTTTGTTTCAACATAAATGCACTTTCCGCTGCCGTCAGGGGCAAATCCTTTTATTTCGTAAGTACTGTTTGAGTTGTATGCCGTATTAAATTTTGATTCTTTGTAGGGTGTGCATTGATAAAAGTTTTGTATAAATGCTTGAGAGTATTTAGATTTAGCCTGTGCTTTTGGGGCAAAAAATACGGACAAGATGAAAATTCCAAAGATTATTATTGTTACTGCAATAATACTTAAGCATCCCCACAAAATCCTGTTTGCAATTTTATCAGATTTTTGTAGAGCTTTCTCCTCTCGCATTTTTAAATCAAAGTTGTATTTTTCGGGTGTAAGAATTGGGTCAAGCTCTTTTGCTTTTTCATATCCTATAACATAAGTACTGAAAAGATCTTTGCCTATAGTTTGCGTGCCTCTGAGCCGATAGTAACTTAACAGCATTTTTATTTCGTAGCTCATATTTCTTATTACACAGTCGTTAGTAAAGTTTTTTTGCTGTGTTTTCACAAGCCTGTAGTCCATATCGTCGCATAAAAATTCAAAATAACACCAATAGTCGTCTTCGTAAAACCATTCCCTTTTGTGTACCGGTTCAAAAATAACCTTCATGCAGCTGACAGAGCTGCAGTTTTCGGTTGCATTAAAATATTGTTCAACTATATCAGGATTTTTTTCATTCATCTTACTGTTATATCATAAATTATTAAATATTTAATATAGTCAAACGGGTTGAATTTATTCATGCAAAATATCCCTTCTGAGAACTATAATTTGTTCAGAAGGGATATAACTCAGCTGCGTCTGCATAATACTCAATTATTTAAAAAGCCCTGAGTTTCACTGTAAATATATGCTTTTATATCAGATACCGAGGTTGCGTCGGCTGCTAAAGAAGAAATATCTAAACTTGAATAATAGGCATCAAGTTTAGAAGCAAGCTGCGGATACTGCGCTTTTAAGCTTGCAATATAGGATTGGGCTGTTGAACGAGCAGTATCTTCGCTTACCTTTGTAGTAGAAGTATTTTCAGAAGTAGTACTTTGTTGATTATTATATGAATACAGTCCGTCTTCCTGAGCCTTTTTCTTTTTCTTTTCTTCTTCGCTCAGTTGTGATGTACCGGTGGATTGTACGCCTGTTGTTGAATATGAACTAATTGAGTTAACCATTTCTTTTCTCCTTTTTATATATGATAGATATCAATTTTATTATAACAATCTGTGTATGCAGTTTCATAACTCTAAAGAGCCTTATTTAAAATTGTATTTTTTATTTTTTATAATAAGATTAAAATATGGGTCAAGATTTAAAAAGGACATTGTCACTCCCCGATGCGATATCAATAGTAGCAGGCTCAATGATAGGCTGCGGAATTTTTATTGTTTCTGCGGATATTGCGCGGCAGGTTAATTCAGGACTGTTGTTAATAATAATATGGCTTGTTGCCGGATTTATTACTATGTGCGGCGGTTTGTCTTTGTGTGAACTTGCATCAAACATAACAGAAGAAGGCGGGCAGTATGTATATTTGAAAAAAATATTTAATGAGCAAATTGCATTTTTGTACGGCTGGACGCTTTTTCTTGTAATCCAAACAGGAACGATTGCTGCAGTTTGTGTAGCTTTTGCAAAATTTTTCGGCATACTTGTCCCATTCATTAATACTGAAAATTTGTTGTTTCATATAGGTTTTATAAAACTTTCGACCCAGCAGTTATTTGCAATTTGTACCGTAATTTTTTTGAGTTATATTAATTCACGCGGCATAAAGTATGGAGTAATAACGCAAAATATATTTACGGTTACAAAAGTTTTATCAATGGCAGGGTTGATAGTTATAGGGCTTTTGTTCGGGTTTAATGCTCATGTTTTGCAGGCAAATTTCCATATGCCGTTGAATTTTGGTTTTTCAACAATAAATATAATGGCTGTAGCTATTGTTGGTGCTTTGTTCGCATCTATTACGTGGAACAATATTACTTTTATTGCAGGCGAGGTAAAGCATCCGCAAAAAAATATTCCCAAAGCTATGATTTGTGGTGTTAGCCTTGTTGTTGCTCTGTATCTTCTTATGAATATGATTTATCTTGGTGTGCTGCCTTTTGATGCAATCCAAACAGCTCCGCAAGATATTGTTGCCGCGCGCACAATGAGTGAGATATTCGGGACAATAGGCAAGGATATTATTGCTTTGATTATCATGATTTCTGCTTTTGGTTGTGCAAACGGAATGATTTTAACAGGTTCAAGGGTATATTACAAAATGGCAAAAGACAGAGCATTTTTTAGACCTCTTGCTCTTATTAACCGTAAGACTAAAGTTCCTGTTAACTCTCTGTGGGCACAATGTATCTGGATATGCATTCTTATTTTATGGGGAAATTATTCAGAGCTTTTAGACTTTGTTATTTATGCATCACTAATTTTTTATATACTTGTTACAGCAGGGATTTTTGTGTACAGAAGAAAATTTCCGAATGAAAATAAGAAGTTTAAAATTAATAACTTTTTCCCTGTAACATTCTTAATTCTGGCAACTTATATTGTTATTTGTTTGTCTATATACAAGCCTTTATACACTATACCGGGATTGCTTATTACAATCGCCGGTGTACCTGTATTCCATATATGGAAAAAATTAAAAAACGATAAATCTTAAGGAATATAAGCGTCGGTTAAATCCCATTTGCCGGTGTTATCAGTGTAAAAATCGTCATCGTTATCAGTAATATAATAAGTATGACAGCGTTTGATATAGTCAACAGTATCTTTGGTCAGGAGTTTCATTTTATCAACGAGAGTATCAAGTTCTATGCCTTTTCTTACATCTTCTATAAAATCTACTGACATTGGGGTGATATCGCCGCTGATATTTTTTGCCTTTATCATAAAACCGACTTCTTCCGGAAAAATATATTCATTTGAAAACCAGGATTTTTTATCTCTGTTCGGGCTGTAGTGCAAATTTATGTCAGCATCTAAGTTGTTTAGATATGGTTTGCATCTGTCATAAGCGTTTAATATCAGTTCTTTTTGTGAGTCGCTTAATTTCGAATTCATAAGCCCGTTGATATTTTCTTTAGTTGTTACATCTCTTTTGAATGGAGTGTTTTTATTAGATTTATTTGTACTACTATAAGACGGATGTAAAATGGGGCATATTTTCATCTTTTAATCCTCATAAAATAATTATGTAACTTTAAAATTTATTTTTTCAAAAACTGCTCAAAACCTTTGAATGTTTCACGAGCACGATCATTTTGTTCAACAGGTTTATCTGTCGCAACTTGTTGGGTTGTGTTTGGGTTTTGTTGAGATGTATTTACTTGTGTTTGATTATTCTCTGGTTGATTACCTTTCTTTTTTGTTTCCATTTTATCAAGTTGTTTTTTGAAGATGCCGGCAAGGGGCGTTGATAAGAAAGGAACAATCATACGTTTTGCGATGATTTGAGTTACAATTAATACAGCGATAACGCCAAAGCCGCCTTTTGCAACTTTGTTTGTTTTCTTAATTGCTTCTTTTATATCGTTTTTAGAGCAGCTTATGTTTTCTGTTAATACTGATTTTTTGAGGAAATTATTTACCTTGTTGGTGTAATCCTCAATCTTTTCTTTTGTCGGAACAAAACCGCCTTTGAATGTATGTTCATATAATTTATCCGACCATTTGTTGATGCACAGACCTAATGTCAGCTGGGTAATAACATTTAAGACACCGTTAGCAAGGTCAATACCAGCAACAAATTTTCTTTTATCTTCAGGTATTCTTTTATTGTTATAGCTCTGGGTTGTGTAATAATAGCAGTTAACAGCATCTTTTGTGGTAGTAGAAATCAATGCGAGTAATTTTGCAATATCCGTAGGGTTTTCCGGCATAAGAGTGTGTGCAACTTTTGTATCCATTGCTTTTGAAGAAACTCTGTTGGCAAAATCGATGGTTCTGTCTGCGTATCTTGAAGCTAAATTTTTAATGGCTGAAATGTTCATTATTTAGCCTCCTTTGCTGCATTTGCCTGCTTTTTGGCATCGCATAATTCAGGGAAGAATTTTTCCATAAATCTCGGATATGCCCAGTTGAGTAAACCGCAGGTGAACGGAAGAATAGCAAGACCAAAGATAAGACCGCTTAGTTTCTTAAAGTTTTTAAACACACCTTCACGTCTGTTAATTTCTGCTCTGAGCCATTTTTTTACTTTTACACTTGTCTCTACTTCTTCCATTGTTGTACCGTGCAATCTTATTTCATTAATTCTTTTGTTTTTAATTTTGTCGACTGCACGTATTAAAGTTTTTCTGACTGCATCGTCTGTGTTTTGATCGTCTATGCGTTTTTGGAGATTGGCAACCTTCTGGGCAATTAGTTTTTTCTCTGCTTCCAGAATATGTTTTTCCTTTTGATCCACTGCTATGCTTGTGTCATCAAAAATACGTTTTTTTTCAATGATGAATTTATTTTTCAGTTCACTAAAAGCTTTTGATGTTTCAAATTTAACTCTTGTTTCTTCTGCAAGTTCTGTTTTTACCTTAGTGATAGCTTCATTTTCTGCAGTTTGTTCTAATTTCGTTTTAAAATCAGCATATTTAACACCGGCTTTTTTAAGTGCTTTTTTTACCGCTGATTTTTTGTACTCTTTTAAGGATTCGGTTACAGGGATTTCTCCTGATTTCATTTTTTTATGTTTATCAAGCGCGTTTGGATCTTCCCAGTCTATTTTTATATTAAACAGTTTTTTGTCATCAGGATTTAAGCCGAACTCTTTAAGTACGCGTCCGTATACATCTTTTCTTGCTTTATCTAGTTCATCCGGTTTTACGAATTCAATATCTTTTATTTCGCTTAATTTAGTCGGATGAAACCAGTCTTTTACTTTACCGTTTTCGTCGCGCAATACAGAAGTCGTTATAGGTTGATCTTCTTTTGCAAGTTTGCGCATTTTATCTCTTTGAGCATAGAAAATGTTATTTCTTGCTTCTTGAACAATATCTTCAATATATTGTTGTTTGTTACGTCCTTTGTAGAATTTTTCCAAATCATCGACCGTATTTCCGGCTGCAAAAAATTCTCTGAGTTCTTGATTATAGCGTGATTTTGCATAAGTTTTAAGAACAGCTTCCGGCGGTTTAGCACTAAGGTCAATTCTTCTTACTTTGCCGGAGGTCGCCCATTTGTCCAGCAGGTAATTATATGCAGTCATAACAGGAAGCTGTACTCCGAGAGCAAGTACTGCCGACAGAGGCTGTCTTAAAGCAGAATATGCTTTAACTTTAGGGTCTTCATCAGATAATGGATTAAATCTGATAAATATTGGAGCAACGCCTGCCGTACCGACTGCGGTAACAGTGTTGTTTAAATTTTCCCCGTTGTTTTTGCCTAACGCATAAAATGTCTTAATATTCTTTGGGACCAACACCCCTACAGCTCTTCCGATTCTTTTATCTATTACATAGTTTCCGAATGCCGGTTGTCCCTTCCCTGAAACATTTTGACTGTAATTCGTCTGAACTTTCATTTTTTCTACCTTAATCACACTTCTACATATACTAAAAACCGTAAAAATAAAAATTGCGTCTGTATTACCACTTTGTTAAGAAATGTAAATACAAATACTAAGCAGTAAAACAAGCACTATAATTGAGTTTTCAAAAACACATCTTTCAATCTTTCTATTTTTGCATGTTTTTTAGATACCCCTTAGATGGCATGGAGCATGCCCCAATCAGATACCAGACCATTATCTATAAAAAATATTAATACCAACAAAATTTTTTTTCAAAAATTTTAACTTATATTAAAAAAAAATATTAAAATATCTTAAATTTCTTTACTATTTAATTTTTTTAAAATACTATAATGATTAAGTTATGGGAAATATACCCTTTCCTTTATTAAAAAAAGTTTAGATTGAAAGAGGTCAAATAAGTGGAAAATTTCGGACCAGATATCTTCGGTAGAAGAGACAAAGAACAGGACATGGAAACTCCATCCGTATCAAGTGTTGCGGATATTAAGGTTATCGGTGCCGGAGGAGGCGGCGGTAATGCGGTTAATAGAATGATTAAAGCCGGCTTAACAGGCGTTGATTTTTGGGCAATGAATACTGATGCCCAGGTTTTAAAAATGTCGTTAGCCGATAATAAAATTCAATTGGGCGGCAAATTGACAGAAGGTCTCGGCGCAGGCGGCGATCCTTCCGTCGGTGAAAAAGCTGCTGAAGAAACAAGAGATCAAATTGTTCAGGCATTAGACGGTGCTGATATGGTCTTTGTTACAGCCGGCATGGGCGGCGGTACAGGTACAGGTGCTGCTCCGGTTATTGCTAAAATAGCTAAAGAACTCGGCGCGTTAACAATCGGTGTTGTTACAAAACCGTTCAGCTTTGAAGGCAAACGCCGTATGAATCAGGCAATGCAAGGTCTTGAAAAATTAAAAGAAACTGTTGATGCTTTGATTGTAATCCCTAACGACAAACTTCTTGAAGTCGTTGAAAGAAGAACAACTATGAAAGAAGCTTTTCAGGTTGTTGATGAAGTCCTCTTAAGAGGTGTTCAGGGTATTTCTGATATCATTACTGTTCCCGGTTTGATTAACGTTGACTTTGCTGATGTTAAAGCTGTTATGCAGTCCAGCGGTTCTGCATTGATGGGTATCGGCAGAGGTACAGGCGAAGGCAGAGCTATGGAAGCTGCTAAACTTGCTATTAATTCACCATTGCTCGAAACTTCTATCAACGGTGCTTCCGGTATTATTATGAATGTAACAGGCGGTTCGGATATGACATTGCATGAAGTTACAGAAGCTGCTCAGGTTATCCACGATGCTGTTGCTGAAGATGCAATTGTTACATTCGGTTCTGTAATTGATGACAGAATTCAGGGTGAAATTCAAATCACTGTTATTGCAACAGGCTTTGAAATGAAAGGTGTTGAACCTGCCCCTAAAAAAGAGGCTGTAAAATCTTTGAGCGCTGCAGATTTCTTCTCAGGTTCATTTAGCACAGGTTCTTCCATGAATGCTGCGCCGACTCCGGCTGCAGCAGGCAATATTCAACAACCTAAACCTGCAATTTCACCGCAAAAAACACAAAACGATTTAATGAGTATTATTGATATTCCTCCGTTTTTACAAAAATAACGGTTGATTATAAGAACTAAAAAAGCTCTGATTATATCTCAGAGCTTTTTTATATATTTTCATTTATATTTTACATGAGCTGACCTGCTTAAATAAACAATCAAAATCGCTTTTTTTACGATTAGGTCTTTCTAGTTTTTTTAGTGTTATTTGTGTTTTATCTTTGAGTGTTATAACAGGATAGTACCAGATATCTGGAATTCTTCTTCTGTTAGGGGGGATAGGTGGTCTGTATTTTTTTAACTCTATAAATTTTATATCTGCAATCTTTATATTTTGTACAATTTCCTTTTTGCCAGAACTCTTTTCTTTGTACGTACAGATAGTATCATTACAAACAAAAGAAACTTGTGAACCTCCGTATTTTAGCCAGAACGCAAATATAGTACAGAAAACAAGTAACACAACGGCTTTTGGAACAAACAAATCATCATTTAAGAAAGACATATAACCACCAATTTATAATAACTATAAAAGTTTATAAAATTTCTGGCTAACTTTAATCCTTTATATTAATGATTTTAATAATTAATATAAAAAATAGCCGAACAATAAGTCAAATATACATTAAAATGATGATTTATATTTTTCGATAATTTCCTATACTTTAGTAGGATATAAAAAGAGGAATATAATTTTGGCAGTTAAAAAAAGTAATTTAAAGGCAAAACCTCAGGCAAAACCCGATTTGCATGTAGCACAGACGCCTAAACAACCTTTAACAAAACCGTATAATGACATTGATTTAAATAACTGGAAGGATTACCCGCATATTCTGACAGATACATTGTGGGAATTCCAGTCCCGTGATAAAAGTAACGGTCATTCTTATGATTATCACGGAAATTATATTCCGCAAATTGCACAGCAGCTGTATGAACGATTCACAAAAAAAGGTGATATAGTTCTGGATATGTTTTTTGGTTCTGGTACTTCAGGTATCGAAGCTGTTAATATGCAAAGACGCTGTATCGGTGTGGAACTCAAACAGGATTTAGTTGATTATGTCAGCCAAAAATTTGACCCAAAAACACTGGTAACCGACGTAAATATTATTTGCGGTGACAGTGCCTCATCGGATATCGGGGTAAAAATTCAGGACAGACTTGCTGTTATGGGTGCTGAAAAAGCTCAGTTTCTCGTATTGCATCCGCCGTATGATGATATTATAAAATTTTCGGATAAAAAGGAAGACCTATCTAACTGTGCAACTACAGAAGATTTTTATGATTTGTTTGAAGAAGTTGCAAGAAATGGTTACGAACAGTTAGAAAAAGGCAGATTTGCCGCGCTTATTATCGGTGATAAATATGCCAAAGGCGAGTATTATCCGCTAAGCTTCGGTTGTCTTGAAAGGATGAACCGTGCCGGCTTTAGAACAAAAGCCATAATTGTAAAAAATATTGAAGGCAATGAAAAAGCTAAAGGCAAGCAGGCTAATTTGTGGCGTTATAGAGCTTTGTACGGCGGATTCTATATATTCAAACATGAATATATTATGCTGTTTCAAAAAGTTTAGTAAAAATTATTTGTGTAATATTTTATTCTTATTGTTTAAATGCTAAATTTTAGTTATTTTTTGCTATCATTTAATTAGGGTTAAGAAATAGGGATAAAATATTTATATGAACAAGATTATTGAACAAGCCGAAGAAAAAGTACAACAGTATTTTAAACGTGTGGATAAAATAAAAGAATATAACCAGCAAAAGGTTCTTGAAGCTTTCAGAAAAAATAAAATCGGGCTGGAACATTTTGCTACGGTGAGCGGGTACGGTCACGATGATATGGGACGTGAGGCTCTGGATAGAACTTTTGCAGATGTGTTTAAAACAGAGGCTGCTATCGTAAGAAACCATTTTGTATCAGGTACTCACGCTATTGCATGCGCGTTGTTTGGAAATCTAAGACACGGAGAAAAGCTTGTGTCCGTTGTGGGAACACCATATGACACTATGGAAGAAGTTATAGGAACACGCGGAAACTACAGAGCTTCTTTGATGGGACACGGTGTTAAATACGAAGAAATCCCGCTTGTTAATAATCAGGATGTCGACTTTGAAAAATTGGAAAAGACTATTGATAAATCTGTTAATATGGTAACGATACAGCGCTCAAGAGGCTATTCCACAAGAAAATCACTCAATATAGAAACAACCAAAAAAGTTATAGATATAGTAAAATCTAAAAATCCCGACTGTATCTGCTTTGTGGATAACTGCTACTGTGAGTTTGTTGAAGAAAAAGAGCCTTTGGAAATAGGCGCTGATATAGTAGCCGGCTCTCTTATTAAAAACCCCGGCGGCGGTATTGTGGAAACCGGCGGATATATTGCAGGTAAGGAGGAGTTTGTTGAACAGGCTGCCTATAGACTCACTGCCCCCGGAATAGGAACTGAAGGCGGGGCAATGCTTAACCAGACAAGGCTTATTTTTCAGGGACTGTTTATGGCACCTTCCATTGTTTCAGAAGCAATTAAGGGCGCTATCCTCGCTTCGCAGGTGTTTGAGGATATCGGATTTATTTCGACACCAAAGCCTGATGTTGCAAGAACTGACCTTATTCAAACAATAGAGTTCGGCAAGCCTGAGCCTTTGTTAGCTTTTTGCAAAGCTTTGCAGCACAATTCTCCTATAGAATCTTATCTTACGCCAATACCGGATGAAGTTCCGGGATACGATGACAAACTCATTATGGCAGGCGGAAGTTTTATAGAAGGTTCTACAATTGAACTTTCCGCTGACGGTCCGATGAGAGCGCCTTATGCTGCTTACATGCAGGGCGGGTTGAATTATGCGCATGTGAAAATAGCTCTGGATGGGGTTCTGAAAGAACTTGGAATGTAGGCTCGCCTCCTGCTTGCCAACGACTCAAGCAAGGCGCTTACTGGCATTCTTGTATATGTTACGTAATTCAGTGACAGAATTAATTAATAATAAATAAATTAAAACTGCGTAAGCAGTGTAAGCGGCTATACAAATAACGGCATATTCAAAAAAATCCGACCTTTGTGGAGTGAATTACAGAAAGTTTCACAAACAACTACAAGCGAGGTTTGTTTGAGGGCTATGTAATTATAACAACCATTTTAATATTTCAAAGTAAAGCAATTTATATAGCCCGAGTTGCCGAGCACAGGTTTGTGTTACTTTCTGT
>CASFCQ010000029.1 GCA_949293185.1 uncultured bacterium | reverse complement strand
GCTTTTATTTAGCGCATATAGGGCTTCAATATATCGGCAGGCTATTAACTATTATTGTTGTATGTTTAGGGGCACAGCCCTTTTCACTAATCCTCGCTGTCAATATTTACTCCTATACATAGCTGCAATATATGCAGCAGCTATAATAAAAAACACTGAAATACCAGAAAACTTCAACAATTAGGATGAGTTCAAATCAGATTGCTGATATTATAATAAAATTGTATATTTATGTCGCGGAAATTTTCAATGAACTGTCCAAGATGCAAAACCCCAATATCTGACAAAGATTTAGTCTGTCCTAACTGTAAAAAAGTTATAAGACTGCAATGTCCTGTTTGCAAAAATATTACAAAAAATACAGTTTGCGAAAAATGCGGAACTGTACTTTTAAACAAATGCTATAAATGCGGAAAATTAAACTCTACAACATTTGAAAAATGCCCGAAATGCGGGCTTAATATAAACGCAAGTATCGGTTTGAGAGAATCTGTTATAGAAGAATTCGCAGTACTTACAGTAGAAGTCACAAACTTTGAAGACATAAAAAATGCATTCAAAAGCGATAAAATAACAAATCAGTTTAAAACAAACTTATATTCGCTGATAAGAAGAAATGCCTCACAAAAAAAGCTTAGGGTTCAATTTCTTGAAGATACATACATTATCCGATTTTGTAAAGATTACAGTTTTTTAGAATCTTGCAAATCAGCTCTTGATTTTTCCATCTACATAGCACAAACAGTCAGCGAAATTAACAGAAAACTATTTGATGCTAAAGGTGTTGAACTAAAAGTTCAAATGGCTGTGCAAAAAAGAGATGTTTATTCAAAACCCTCCGAGTACAAATCAGGTCTGAATATAAATGTTGTTTATTCTTCAAGCGGCAAGGGACATCTTTACAACAACACCGAGGTAGTGGTTGATTCTTATGTTTATCAGCAGACAAAAACACTTTACCCGTTTCAGTCTTTGAGTGCTGTATTTATAAAAAATCAAATGGTAATGTTTTTCGAACTTGTTTTACACAAACTTATCAGCCATGAAGAAGAAACAGAAAAAGCTATTGACGCAAACAAGGTTAAACTGCCAAAGAATATTGATTTTGAGCCGGAAGAAGAAGTTGATGAAGAACAGCTTATCAATTTTGACAGTCTAAACTGTACATTTGTAAAAACAAGACAGGACAACCTAAAAGAAGAACTGTCAAAAATAGCTGCAAAGTGCAATACAAATCCGATTATTTCCATACGTTCCACACAAAGAAACGGCAAACTGGCTCTCATTCAGAACTCACAGCTTGAACAAATTTTTGAAGGCTGTAATGTTATAAGATTTTCCTGTTCTCAAAACAATAAATATAATGCTTACGGATTATTTAAGCAAATGCTTCTTGCATATCGCGCTATAGATGAACTCAATCTGCTTTTAAACCCGGAGTTGATTGATGCTGTTTCTGCCGATATTTACATTCAGGAAATCTTTAAAATGAATATCAAAGAGCAGGTGCATCCTGAAGATTTAAGATACAGTTATTTTGAATCATTTACAAACTTTATTGCCTCTATTCCCTACCGAACTATATTTGTAATCGAAGATTTTGAATATATTGATGACGGTTCTTTGGAAATAATTAAATATCTATGTGAAAATAATAAACTTGGAAATATCGGAATATTACTATCCTGCGACAATGAATTTTCTTTACATCGCAAAATATACCGTCTGATGACCTCTCCAAACTACTTTGATATAGAAATCAAACCATCCTCAAACAAAAAAATTGTTGCATCTAATATGGCTGCAATAAAAAATATCAAAGATACTTTCTTCTTTGAAAAAGTGCTCGAAAACACAAAAGGCTCATACTTCTATTTTGATACTGCACTTAAATATCTGACTGACAACGGAATTTTAAAACTAAAAGACGGAATATACGAACTAGAAAAAGACAGAATGCTTGTTATCCCTAAAGATCTTGATGAGCTTGTCCAAAAAAGAATACTGTATCTTGAAAACAAAGAAAACGCATTCGAACTGTTCGGTTCAATACTATTAATAGGAGAAAACTCCCGTTTTATTGACCTGCACAAACTTGAATTTAAGGACGACGTAAAACTGTTAAAATATCTTGAAGAAAAGCGTTTTATAAAAATTATCGAAGATAAAAAAATTACTGTACAGGATTATAACCTTTATTACAAAAACTTTATAGAAATCTGTGACAAAGAAAAACTGCGCATAATTGCACAAAATGTTCTGGAAAAAATATACATTCAAGAACGCATCCCCAACAGCAACAAAGCTAAACTTTTGGAATTCGCAAAACTCAAAAAAGAAGCCTTTGCACAATGGCACTCACTTGCTATGATATCAAGCCAGAGCGGAGATTTTTGCGCATACCTGAACTGTACAAACAAATTTTTATCGCTTGTTGACAACGTAATAGACGACGAAACAGATAAAACAGTGGAGCAGGTTAAAATGGATGTATATTCAGAACTTGCCTCCCTTATGTACAAATACTATCCTGATAAAATCAGAAGCTTCTTAGAAGCACTGCTTACAAGCCTGGAAGCAAAAAATGATGACCAGCGAATTAAAGAAGCCGCAAACAAACTTGTCCAGAGCTGTCTTATCAGCGGTAACTACAATAACGCACTGGAATATATAGGAAAAATTATCTCAAGAACCCCGCGCAGCTCTTTTGACCCGTCAGATAAAAATTTCAATCTGAATTATTTTCTTGTTAACCTTGTTACACTCGAAATCTTCTTTAATCTTGGCAGACTAAATGAGTGCATAGAGCTTGGTGATGAGCTTTTCCGTTATATTGACCTGTCAACTATTACAGAGAATGTTCTTCCTGAAGGTTTTTCAAAAAAACAATTCGAAGAAGCGCTTTGTGATGCAATGTTTTTTATCTGCATGTCAAGAATAATATTGCTCAAAAAAGACAGGGTAGACGTTTTAATTGACTTTGAAGAAAGAACTAACAAACGCTTTACATTTTTTAAATTGCTATACCTTTTGAATGAATTTCTGGAAGGCAAAAATATCATTGAACCAATGAAACAGATTGCCCAAAGCGGACTACAAGACAAATATTCTCAGATACTTTTCCCGCTTCTGCAGGGGTTGATTGCCTGGAGTTATAAAGACTGGAACAATCTTGGCAACTATGTTTACAACGGAAAACTTGTTGCGGCAATACTTAACCAATATCAACTGGAATACTTCTGTGATTTAATGATAGGTTTTGCATACCAGAATCTTGGTAATACCAAAAAAGCAAAACAAATCTATTACAATATCCTTGATATGTCAGAAGAAAAAGGAATAAAAAATATTATATACCTCAGCTGGGCGCTTATTGCCAAAGCAGAATTTCAAGACGGAAACATTGATATGTCTGTAGGTATTATTAATAACTCTATACTTAATCTGGAAAAAGACCCTGATGCATCTGAATATTTTACTATGATATTCAAAGCTCTGTCAGCAGAAGTTATGATTGCTGTTCAAGCAAATATTGAAAAAGCTATGTTCTGTTCAGAACAGGCTTTTGAAACAGCCGCAAAACACAAATTAAATATATATCTTCCTCAATTTGCCGACATGCTGATGTTTATTTATAATACTATATGTGCAAGCAAACAACCGCCGCAGGTTATAGAAACTTTTAAACGCAAATCCGCCTATATCCAGCAGGTAATGTCAAAATTTGCTCAATCTAAAAAATAAAAAACTTATGTGTACGGAGATGATATGAAAAAAATATTTTTGTCTGTTTGCGTAATTATTTTATGCATAACACATACTGCACCGGCGTTTTCAACAGTAAAAGAGGTTGAAAACAACTATATCATCGCTCAGAGAGAAACAAAACAACTCCACAGCAAATTAAAAACTTCTTACACCGGATATGAGTACGCAATAAAAAACATATATTCAAAGCCTGTACAAATTCAGACAATCAACGTATGGGATAACGCAAGCGCAACTGTAGCATACCTTTCAGTAAAAACAAGCAGCAAACAAGCTGCCGTTAACACAATAAGCAAGGGAGCATCATACGCACTCCCTACATTAACATTGTCTTTTTGGGGCGGATTAATTGCATCTCCTTTTTCGGCTGCTAAAAACTCTATTTCAAATAAAAACGCCCTGAAAGAAGCTGAAAAGTACGACAAACATCAGATAAAATCTTTTGAACTTAAGCCAAACGAAACGTATAAGTTTAAAACACTGGCATTGAGCAAAAGAGCACCATCAATGCGAGTTATCTTCAAAAATCCGCTTACAGATGAATATATGAATCTTGAAATGATTAGATAAAAAAGACGGGTATATGCTACCCGCCTTTTTGTATTTTCAAAATCCGATATTAAATAATACCCTGAGCAAGCATTGCTTTGCATAACTTGTCAAAAGCCGCTATGTTAGCTCCGGCTACATAATTTTTGCCGAGCCCGTATTCCTCTGCCGATTTTTGACAAGCCTTAAAGATATTACTCATAATATTGTCGAGTTTTGCATCAACCTCTTCAAATGTCCAGGAATATCTCATGCTGTTCTGGCTCATTTCTAAAGCTGAAGTAGCTACACCGCCGGCATTAGCAGCTTTAGCCGGTGCCAGCAATACACCTTTTGAAAGGAAGTATTCAATAGCTTCAAGGTTTGTCGGCATGTTAGCTCCTTCACCTACCGCAAATACGCCGTTTGCAACAAGATTTTTGGCATCTTCGAGATTAATTTCGTTTTGAGTTGCACAAGGAAGTGCGATATCTGCTTTAATCTTCCAGATAGGTCTTTCTTCTCCATTGCTTTCTGTATAAACAGAACCCGGAACTCTTTGAGCGTAATCTTTTATTCTTCCTCTTTCAACTTCCTTAATCTGTTTAATAACGTCGAGTTTTATGCCTTCTGCATCATAGATACAACCGTTAGAATCACTCATAGCAACAACTTTAGCACCGTATTGAGTTGCTTTTTCACAAGCGTAAATAGCAACATTGCCTGAGCCGGAAATGATAACAGTTTTGCCTTTTAAGTCTTTTCCGTCTGCTTTGAGCATCTCGCGCATAAAGTAAACAAGACCGTAGCCTGTTGCTTCAGTTCTTGCCAGAGAACCGCCGTATTCAAGACCCTTACCTGTTAAGACACCGGCTTCATAGGCATTTTTCAATCTTCTGTACTGACCGAATAAATATCCGATTTCTCTGCCGCCAACACCTATGTCGCCTGCAGGAACATCAACATCCTGCCCGATATGTTTATATAATTCAGACATAAAGCTCTGGCAAAAACGCATGATTTCCATATCGGATTTTCCCTTGGGATTAAAATCGCTTCCGCCTTTGCCGCCGCCTATCGGAAGTCCTGTTAATGCATTTTTAAAGCACTGTTCAAATGCCAAAAATTTCATAATACTCTGGTTTACGCTCGGATGGAATCTTAAACCGCCTTTATAAGGTCCTATTGCACCGTTAAACTGCACTCTAAAACCTCTGTTAACCTGCACCTGACCATTATCATCAACCCAGGGAACTCTAAATGATATTAATCTTTCCGGCTCTGTCAGCCTTTCCAAAAGCGCGAGCTTCTTAAATTCAGGATGCTTTTCTATAACTGGTTTCAAGCTTGTTAAAACCTCATAAGATGCCTGTAAAAATTCCGGCTCATTTACATTTTTTGCTTTCAGTTTGTCCAGTACTTCGTTTAAGTATTCCATTTCACTTACTCCTCGACCATATCAGGTCTTATTCTATTGTGAAAAAATTATAACATATTTTTGCTAAATCACCCGTGATGTAAATATTTTCTTTATATCTTCCTTAAAACAATATAATTTTTTTGATTTTTACGGTAAAATTTTTTTGTATGAGAAATAAAATAAAGGTGGAATTACTAAATGAACGTATCTTCTAACTATAATGTTGCTATCGTAGGTGCAGGTCCTGCCGGAATTTTTGCAGCTCTGGAAATAATGAAACTAAAACCGGACTGGAAAGTTGTCATAGTTGAAAAAGGCTTAAAAATTGAAGAAAGAAAATGTTTTTTACGTGAAGGTGTAAAAAAATGTCTTAACTGTAAAACTTGCGGTCTTCTATGCGGCTGGGGCGGAGCAGGTGCATTTTCCGACGGAAAACTCACTCTTACACCTGATGTAGGCGGTCACCTGCTTGATTATATGGATAGAGCACAGGTAGAAGACTTAATAAAATATACAGATGATATTTATCTGAAATTTGGCGCAACCGACGAAGTTTTCGGCACAAACAGAGATGACTTTGCCGAAATAGAACGCGCGGCAACGCTTGCAGAATTAAAACTCGTTCATTCTCCTGTCAGACACCTTGGTACAGAAAGAAGCCTCGGCGTATTAAAAAACATGCAGGATTATCTGAGTGAAAACGTAACCATTCTAAACAAAAAAGCTGCGGCAAGCCTTATTGTTGAAAACGAACAGGTAAAAGGGTTTGTTACCACAGACGGCGACGAAATCCGTTCGGAATATTTAATTATAGCACCTGGAAGAGAAGGTGCTGACTGGTTAACCAAAGAATTTGAGAAAAACAAAATCGGTATGGTAAACAACGCTGTTGATGTAGGTGTAAGAGTTGAACTGCCCGCACCTGTGTTCTCTCATATTACAGACAAGCTGTATGAATCAAAACTCGTTTATCATTCAAAAACCTTTGGCGATGAGGTCAGGACGTTTTGTATGAATCCATACGGCGAAGTTGTTGCTGAAAATTACAGCGGTATTGCTACAGTAAACGGTCACAGCTATGCAGAAAAGAAAACACAAAACACAAACTTTGCACTGCTTGTCAGTGAAAAGTTTACAGAGCCGTTTAAAGAACCTATTGCATACGGTCAACACGTAGCAAGACTGGCTAATATGCTGTCTGGAGGAATACTCGTACAGCGCTTTGGCGACCTGTTAGACGGCAGACGCTCAACACCTGACAGAATAAAAGCCAGCATTATCACTCCGACACTGCAGTGTGCTACACCGGGTGACCTGAGTCTTGTACTTCCATACAGACAGATGACAGCGATTATTGAAATGCTGCAGGCTTTAGATAAGATTGCCCCGGGCGTTGCCTCCAGATATACACTGCTTTACGGTATCGAGGTTAAGTTCTATTCAGGACGTGTAAAACTTACAAAAGAACTTGAAACAGAGCAGGTTAAAAATCTCTTTACAATAGGTGACGGCGCAGGCGTTACAAGAGGATTGATACAAGCATCTGCTTCCGGTGTACATGCAGCAAGAGTAATCTGCAACAGATAATATTTTTATATCAGGCAAAAAATACATTCATTTTGTTTTAATATTAATAAGGAAGGTATTTTTTGTGCAGGTAAACAATAATATAATAATCCCAATAGTGACTACACAGCCTCAAACTCCGCAGAGGACAGAGGTTGTTGCTACCGTGCCTTCCTCGTTAAACAAAACTGAGCTTTGCTCATCATCTGCATCCAAAGCAGCAGCTGACAGTGCTAAAATATTATTTAATATACGCACGAATGATATTAATCAAGCTAAAAAAGATTTGCTAGAAATTGCCAAATTTTGCAATGATGACGCCAACTTAAAAACAATTTCAAGTGACTTATTGAACGAAATAAATGATATAGACGACTTTTTAGAACCGTTTAAAGAGCTGAATTTTATTCCTGATTTTAATCCTGCCAAAAGACTACCGGGTCTTAAAGAACTATCCGGTTTTATTGCAGACAGTTCAAACAAAGCTATTATTGAAAAAGCCGGCGAACAACTGCTTGCAGACATTATCATTAACGGAAAAAACCCGCTTAAACAAATATCAGAAAAATCACTGGAAAATTTTCGCTCTATTATAGAAAACCCCGATTTTAAAGACTTTGCCGAAATGCTGAATGATGACAAACTTTCAGAGTTTTGGATAACAAAAACTCCTGAATCAGTTGTGAAAAAGAACATCTCTCTGCTTGCAGAGTCATATAAAAATGACCATTACCTGCAAAAAATTGATATGAATAACCCTTCCATATTTTTATATAACGGTGACCTGGAAAAACTGCTGCAAACATTAAAGCAAAAGGTACATAGCCTTAAAGATAATGAAAACATCTCGTTTGACTATGATTATACAACCGGTGAAACAAGAATACAAACAGCATATAACGCCGGTGAAGATTTAATCATAAAGCACGTTGATTGCTTTGATGGAAATATAAAAAAAACAGGCGAACTATCAAGTATTGAAGGTCGTAATGCCAATGGGGTAAAAACACTTAATACCAGATTTAAAGATTTTGAATACAACACCGATTACTATTCTAAAAGTTTGTATGATGAAGACACCAAAAAATGGTTTTTAGAACAAAGCAGCCGAATAAAAAAGGATGCTAACGGAAAAGTTATTGAAATTGAAGTAACAAAGCCCTCTGCATTAGAAGGAGTAATGAATGTTAAAACAATAGACGCCAACGGAAAAATACATACAAAAATATCCACGGAAAAAAATTCAAGAGACACAAGAGTTGTAAAAAATCTTGTAAGCCCTGACGGAACGGTTACAAAGGTCAGATATATTTTATCAAATGATTTAAAAAACGAAGCATTTGGATATCAGGTATCAGACAAAAACGGTACTATACTGGCTGAAAAAACCGATTATAAAACAAGAATTTCCGACAACCTCACCAGAGAAAATATAAACGGTCATTATTACAGAATAAGCAGCACTCCGGATTCGATAAGAGTATACGATGAACTGACTCACGAACTGACAGTTCTTGATATGAAAAAGCTTGCTCAAAACGATAAAGCTGATTTTATCAATTTTCTTAAAAAGCTTTCCGCCCCAGAGTTAATCGCGCTGAAAAAAAATGTAACAACTCTTGAAAAGAGTGAATTTGTGGATTCTGCATTTTGTGCATTCGAAAAAACAATCAAAAGCGACTATGATACATTTTGTTTTGAACATGAACTGGGACACGCCAAAGACCATGTAACACAAAACTCACTACTCAAAATGTTATCTTTAGATAAAAGCGACATGCAATATCAAATCAGTAATGATAAAGAGCTAAAAAGAATTTTTGACGAAGAAAAAAAGATATACGATAAAACATATCCATATCATATTCGTAAAAAAACACAATACTTTACCGGTAACACACCGCTAAAAGGTGAGATGCTCAACAGAATGAGAGAAGCTGTTGCCGAGGCTAACAGCCTTACTCAGGAAATACGTATTCCTAAATGGATAACGGAAAGAGCAATGCAGTTGCAGGAGAACTTCCCGCGAACTATTGCATATCTGATGCAGCATAAATTTTAAGTTTTTTCATTATAAAAGCACCCCTGATATAAGGGGTGCTTTATAAGAATCTTTACAACTAAGCTTCAGCTGAAGCTTCAGTATTTTCTGCTTTTTCTTCTTTTTTAGAATTAATCATAGTTTGGATTTTTTCCATGATATCGTCACCCTTTTTCTGCATATCGGAAACGATATCTTCTGCTTTACCCTGAATTTCTTTAACAGTTTTTTCTGCCTTGTTTTTCAACTCTTCAGAGTTTCTTGCAAGCATTTCTCTGGTTTCTTCACCTGACTGCGGAGCAAGAAGCAATCCGGCTATAGCTCCGACTACACCACCGACTATGAAACCTGCTAAAAATTTTCCTGTTGACATAATTTTTCTCCTTTGGACTTATGTACGTGAGAGAATTATAAAAAACAATTCTCACCATTATATATATAAAATACCCAAATTTGCATCATTCTAAACATTTATAAGGGTGTATATTATACAATTTTTACAAATTTAAACATTTCAAATAAAATTATTTTTTTCTAAACAGCGCTAACGCAGCCAGGAAGCCTTTCATGAAGCTACCGGATAAAAATTTGAATTTTCCGGCAAACATTGCAATAGCACCAACGACTGTTGAAATCAGCTTTCTTGCCGTTGTCAATTGTTCATCTGCGTTCTGAGCAAAGGAATTTACGTGTTTTAAAGTGGTAGAAAGTTCTCCCAGTATAGGTTCTACATCTTTTTTAACCATAACTGTAGTTTCGTTAAGATTTCTTGTGAGTATAGTTAATTCGATAAGGAACTTAACTACATATATTACAAGTGCAATAATAGCAGCAATTATAACAAATACAAGAAGTATAAGACTTGCAGTGAGTGCTGTTGACATATTAATCTCCTAATTTTCTAATTCATTGTAATCATAAGAACGGTCTTCCATTCTTTTAGCTTTAGCCATTTGTTTTGCCTTTATGTGGTCATTAATTTTATTGTATTGTTTTTCTAGTTTATATTTCATCATATCAAGAGATTCCAGAGCCTGTTTTTTAGCCTCTTTAATCTCGGGGGCATGTTTTTGGGCAAAATCATTAACAAAAACTTTTAGTTCTTCCCTTGTTTCTTTTCCAGATTTTGGAGCATAAAGTATAGCAGCAACAATACCGCCGACAACCCCGGCAAGCAGCCCCATACCAAAAATTATAGAATTATCGTCTTTTGACATATAGCTCTCCTTTTATTAATTCTCTATTGGAAATAGTATATCATTATTTATAAAATTTTACACTAGTTCTTATTTCTATTTTTGTTTGAAAATTCTCGCTCTATATGTATAGTATTCAGCGTTATTAATATAAATACCCTAAATACCGGCATAAAACCAAAGCTGCTAATTGTTAGCAAAACATCAATTTTCAGTAGATTTTCTCTCAATAAACTTTGCCGCAAAAACACCCGCCTCAAACAAAAGCCACGTAGGCACGCCTAGCATAAGCTGGCTCACTACATCCGGCGGCGTAAAGATTGCTGCAAGAATAAGTATTCCGACTATCACATACGGGCGGGCATATTCTAACATTGAGACACTAACTAGACCGAATTTTATCCCTATCAGCACAACAAGCGGAACCTGAAACATCAGCCCGAACGCAAGCATCATGCCTGCTGCAAGATTAATAAAACTTTCCAACCCCAGAGTAGCCTCAAGCTGTGACGTTGCAAAAGCAGCAGAAAAATTCATTATCAAAGGCATTATCACAAACACACAAAAAGCAGCACCAACAACAAATAGCAATGTAGCAAGAACTACCAGCCAGCCTAAAAATTTACGCTCATTCTCATACAACGCCGGCAGCACAAACTTTCGCACCTGAATAACAATGTATGGAAAAGCAAGAACAAATGCAATAATCAAACCTGCCTTAAGCTGTATTATAAATACCTCCATAGGAGAAAAGTAATGGAGTTTTGCTATCCTTTGAGGCAGTGAATTTTTTATCAAAAAATCAATAAATCTTGGCGCAGCCCAAAAACCTAAGGGGGACAGCACAACTACAGCAGCAATAGACTTTATCAGCATACTTCTTAACGCTTCCAGATGCTGTAAAAAAGTCTGTTCCTCGTCTTGTTTTTCAAGATTGTCCGTCATTTTGAAGAAACTTCTGTCTGTTGTTCAGTCTGTTGAGATTTTGCCTCGGATTCTGCAGCCTTTTGAGCACTTTCCGTAAGCTCATGAGCTTCTTTTTTCAATGTTTCTTTTGCGTTTTTAAACTCATAAGCAGCTCTGCCCATTGCTTTTGCAAGTTCCGGTATGCGTTTTGAACCAAAAAGCAGCAGTATAACTACTATAATTAAAAATATTTCTGTAAAACCTATAGACATCAACCTTCTCCTATTCTCATATATTTTAATCTTACAACTATTATATCTGACTTTGTTTATTTATGGAAATAATTTCAATTGCGTGGACAGGACAAATTTTTTGGCACGCACCGCAGCCAATACATTTTGCAGCCAGATATTTCGGTGTCTGCCCCGTGGTATGTTCAAGTGCACCTTTCGGACAGATATGTGCGCACAATCCGCATTTTGAGCAGAGTTCTCTGTCAAATTTAACCAGCCCTATTCTGCAATTTTGTTTTTCTTCTAAAGACATTTTTCTGATAGCACCGGTCGGACAGACATCAGAACAGTTTTTGCAGTCAAATTCGCACCTACCCGTTCCTTTAGAATTTGAATAATCTATATGTACTGTTTCGTAATCAATATCAGGCTTTTTAAGGATTTTTCCTTTGCAATGTTCAACACAAAGTCCGCAGTTAGTACACTTTTGAGCAAATTCCTCAGGCGAAGACGAGCCGGGAGGAAGTATAGGTCTTTTTTGGAATGCTTCAACTACAGTTTTGGCGACATCTTTACCTTTTGCAAAAATACCGGCAGCAACACAAATTACAACACCTGTTGTAATAAAGTTTCTTCTTGAAGGTTCGAACATTATCTCATTTTTTTGTCTGCCGTATAAAATGCCGTGTCCCGGGCATTTTGCAACACAGCGCATACAGCGTATGCATCTTTCGTTATCCAGCAGCTTTTTATCAGAATCTATAGCGCCAGTAGGGCAGTCTTTTTCACACTGACCGCATTTTTTGCAGATGTTCTGCGAGATGTACATTTTATAGAAGCCGAATTTTGAACACAGCCCGAGAATTGTTCCAACCGGGCATACTGTTGTACAAAATATTCTGTTCTTCCACAAAACAAGCACCGCAAGCACACCAAGCGGCACAAACGTATACAGCGATACATTCTTAAAATGCACAAAGCCCGTCACCAGATTTCCGAAATTTGAATACGGATCAAGATATCTTAAAACCGCTGTTACTCCGACAGCCATTAAGAAGAGCGTAAAAGCAAGGACAATATATCTTATATAAAAGAAATTAGGTGCTTTGCCGCTTTTTCTTCTAAAGATTGCCCCTATAATATCCTGCAAAATGCCTAACGGACAAAAAACAGAGCAGTAAAACCTTCCGAAAACAAATGCCAGCAACAAATTAGCCAGTACTATAACAAGAGTAATTACAGAAAAATCAACAATAACTTTTGCCAGAGCCGGTCCAAAGCTAAAAGACATAACCTGTGCCAAAGGTTTAAAACCGCATAAAAACGAAGCAAGAGATATTGCAAAAAATATTGCAGCCAATCCCAGCCTAATCAGATAAGGTTTTTTATTGCCTCTGAAATTTTTAAACATTGATTATGTTCTTTAACCTTTCTTTGCATCATTATACGCCTTGTCGACCTTAACAAGGAGTGTCGGAATATCAAGCTGCTGCGGACATTTAGATTTGCACAGTCCGCATTTTATACATTTATCAGCACGTTCTGACTCTTTCAAAGCTTCATAATGGCTTATAAAACTCTGTTTTCTGTTATCTCTGTCATCATACATATACTGGTTATACAAAGAGAACAGACCTGCAATGTTAACACCTACAGGACATTCGCAGTACCTGCAAGCAGTACATCCGATAGCCAGAGTTTTAAGATGGGCAGCCATTGCTTTATCATAGACCTGTTGTTCTTCTTCTGATAAAGGTTTAAGGTTTGTAAATGTTTTGATATTGTCTTCGAGATGTTCGGGGTAGGTCATACCGCTCAGCATTGTTAAAATACCGTCAAGACCGGCAAGCCATCTGAATGCCCATGAAGCAACGCTTGCATCAGGATTGTAATCCTTTAATATTTTGGTTGCTTGCGCATTAAGATTAGCGAGCACACCTCCTCTTAAAGGTTCCATAACAACTATAGGCAGTTTTGCTTTTCTTGCAATATTATACTGTTCTTCACCGCGTGTTGTTTTCCAGTCCATTTTATTAATCTGAAGCTGAACAAATTCCCATTTGTCATAATAGTCAATAATCTCCTGCAGCAGTTCAGGAGTATCATGGTGAGAAAATCCGAGGTGTTTTATTTTACCTTCTTTTTTCATTTTTTCGAGGAAGGGAATTACGTTATATTTTTTAGTGTTTTCCCAGTTGTGCTTGTTCAAACAATGCACAAGATAAAAGTCAAAATAATCTGTCTGGCATCTTTCCAGCTGTTCATTGAAAATTCTTTCAACATCTTCTTCTTTTTCAAGCATCATTACAGGCATTTTTGTGGTGAGATTAAAGGAATCTCTCTCATATTTTTTCAAAGCATCACCCATCGCCTTCTCACTTTTGCCGCCCATATACATATATGCTGTATCAAAATAGTTTATACCGCAGTCTATAGCTCTTTGAACCATTTTTTTATTCAAAGAATCATCAATTACTCCATTTTTAGTGGGAAGCCTCATTGCACCAAATCCGAGCATTGAAACATCAAGATTTTTAAATTTTGTTGTGGTAATTTTGGAAGCAGTAGAGCTATTTGAGCTTTTAAATGTACAACCGCTCAACAAAACAGCACCGCTTGCTGCCAATAGTGAATTTTTTATAAATTCTCTTCTGTTCATATTTACCTCTGATTTTGTTCCCTATACTATTAAAATATGCTACCACCCGATAGCAGCTCTAAGTCAAGTTTATAAATATCTGTTGACTGATAGCAGCTATCAAATAGTACACTAAAGTCTTCATCATTTATTTATAAATTATAACAGCAGCCAAAACATGAAAACAAACATAAATTTTAAAGGGATAACAGACATATATGCACTGTCCGACACGCATCAGGACACAAGAAAAACACGCACAATTTTATCAGAAGCAGTTAAAACCGCGAAAAGAAATGACAATGTACTGCTTTTAAACTGCGGAGATATGTTTAAAGGAATATACCCTAAAGAGCTTGAAACTGACAGCTTTGTAAAAGCAAAAAAACTTGCACCAAATTTAGAAATGGTGACAACACTTGGAAATAACGACTTTGGGTTTAACAGCGAGAGTTTGCATTACCTTATAAATACAGTTAAGAAATTTGCAGACGCCGGAATTCAAACGGTTTGCGCAAATATTGTTGATTCTGCAACAGGCAAAAGACCTGCTTGGCTAAAACCATACACTATAGTAGAGCGTGACGGCGACAAAAATTTTATAACAGGCTTTTGTATAAACAACATAAATTCAAAAGAAATAAGACCAATACCCCAGACAGAAGTGCTTGAAGAAATAAAAAAAGCAATTGAAAAAGAGCAACCCGACAATGTAATAATCCTAAATCACGACTATTTGCCTTCAAGCAAAAGTATACTAAATAAATCCACGGATATGGGCTTTCCCGTGGATATAATCATAGGCGGACATGACCACAAACCTGAAGGACATCTGCACCCGGAGATAAACATCTATTATCCGCCGGCTTTCAGCGAAGGGATTGTTAATTTAAAATTAAACAAACACGGCAATCATAAACAGATACAAGATTTAAAACTAATTTTTCAAGAAAATTTAACAGCATTAAAAGAAATGACTGACGGTCTTGATAAATATGAAAAAGATGCAAAACTTCTCGAGCCTATAGCACCATGCCGGATAAAATTTACAAAAGAATATTCAAATCCGTGTTCCTTAGGCTCTTTTCTCGCTGACGAAATCAAAAATACTCTGGATACGGATATCTGTGTTTTTTCAACAGGTCTGCTTGTAAAACCTCTGCCATATAAAGATACACCTTTGACTAATTATGATTTTCAAAAAACAATGATGGCTAAACTGCCGATAAAAAAAGTTGAACTTACAACGACAATGCTTAAACAAATTTTTGAACACTCTTTTAAAAACAGAACAACAGACCTGCCCGGCAACGCAAAGTTTTTGCAAGCATCTTCAAACCTTAAGATAGAGGGAATATGCGATAAAAAGAACAACAAATACACTGTTGAAGAGATTTACATAAACAACATACCGATATTAAACACGGACAAAACATTTTCGTGTGCAATAGACGAATACATCGCAAACGGAGGTCAGGGATTCGATATGTTAAAAGAAATCCCCAAAGAAGACACCCCGCTAAAAATCGATGAAGCATTTAAACATGCGCTCAGCGTAACTGCCCTTGACTACCCCAAAGAGTCTCTATATCCTCACTATGAAATAACAGAAAGGGTTGTTCAATGAAACTCTCAGCCCTGAATGTAAATTCGCCCATTTCTTATAAAACAGAAACGCCTGCGGCAGTGCCGGTGCAAATTGAGCAGGAAATGTTGAAAAACCTTGATAAACATACTCTTGCAATTTATAAAAACGGGAATATAAAATATTACAACCAGCGCAACCTTAAGCCGGTATTTCTTACACTTGAAGATTTTAATTATGACCTCAAAGACTGCTATATAGCAGATAGAAGAATCAGTAAAGCTTCTGCAATACTTTTTGCGTACGGAAATGCAAAAAATATAAGAACCCCGATAATGACAAAGTCAGCAAAAGAATTTTTTAAAAAACGAGGCATAAACTGCAAAGCAGATGAAGTTGCCGACAGTGTGCTGGATAAAAATTCAAAAATAAAATGCCCGCTCGAAAAATCAGTGCTGTATATTGATGAACCAAATACAGCATACAATATATTAATGCAAAAGGTTTTTCCAAAAGGTATTGATTATGAAAAACAGTTTTATAAAGACAACATGACGCCGCAGATGTACAAAGCTCTGGATAAAAAACTGGATTTGCTTTATATGAATGACAGGAAGCACACTTCAATAAGTTTTAAAGGCGGTTTGTATGATGCAACATCCTTTATTCAGGCTCATACACTATTAAACAGAGGGCTGACAAACATCGGCGGCTGCGCTATCCCAAACGCAATAATGTCGAATACAAAAGAAGAAGCGCTTGAAAGAATAGGAATGTCCACGCTAAGCGTAACTTTTGCCTTTATAATGCCGCTGTTTTTGCTGCCGCGGTATAACAAATTTTTCCTTGCTAAAAACGGTATTGTAAAAAACTTCTCCGGCAACGAAAAGAAAATTATTCAGGTTTCCAAAGAGTATCTGACAAAAGACGCTGCAACAATGGTAGAGGGAATAAGAGAATCAGCAAAGCAGCTGAATGCCAGAAAGGATTTTGAAAATATACTCGAGCGATTCAAAGGCAGAGAAGAAGAGCTCAAAACAAAACTATTAAAAGCGCATGAACAGATTCTGCGCTCGGATTTTATGTCCACAGGACTTTTAATGGGCAGCATTCCTTGGATTGCAACAGGTATAACAGAATACAAAACAGGACGCAAAGGTTTTTCCGCAACCTTTAATATGCTTGAAGAAAAGCAAGTTTCTGCAAAAGACCACGCAAAAAGCAAACTCAAACGACTTGCCGGAACTTTAGCTTTTGCTTTTATTCCCGGAATTTTAATTTCAAAAGCGGTAACCAAAGCTCTGTGCGCTAAAACCGCTAATTTTATTAAAAATAACGCACAAAATTTTAACTACACCTCGGGTGTGAGCATGTCAAAGACAGTAAATGCTTTAAAATGGGCTTTTACTGGCTTTCTTGCAAAACTGCCCTCCTCACGTGATAAGTATGAACTGCGTGACAGAACAGCAAGAGAAGGTGCAACTTTTGTAATGTTTTTCGGCGGAGATTTTTTGATAAACAACATTCTGGGCAGATTGTCCGACAAATTTTTAGGCACAAAAATTATGAATACAGATAAGTATAATGGAAAAAAGATTGGATTTTTTAAGAGTTTTCTTCTGCCGACAAGGAGATTTCGAAATATTAACAACCTGAAAAATGTTACACCAGAAGTGATAAAACGCACAAGAAACATCGGCGCAGCGCTATACTGGGTATCTTTAATCACCAATATGGTTGTTCTCGGGTTTAGCGTTCCACACTTTTTAAACAAGTTTTTAAAACATTCCGTGCAAAAAGATAAAAACAAAGAAGCAGCAAAAGCAGGGATAATTACAGGCTCGTACAAAAACATAACAGATTTTATGCACTCTAATTGAAAACGCAGAAAACGCAATTTTTTAAATTCAGCTGTTTTATGGTTGTATGCAAATAAATGCGAATATATCTTTTAAATCAAGAAGCAGTCTTATCAAAGATGCTGACTACCTGCGGCGAACAGTTAACAGGGAATTTCCAGTTGTGGCATTTTCTAAAGCTGCACACGAGGCAAGGTTTGAAATTCCGAAAATAAAAAGTATTATGGATTTTATCATAAGAAAAGGGAATTTATTAAAAGAATACAGGCAAGACAGACATTTTGTTAAAAGCCCGTTTACTTTCTATAAAAACATTTTATACAGCACAACAAAAGAAAAAATTGGCGCCTGCTATGAACAGTCCTCACTTATTGAACTGGCATTAAGAATAAATGGTGTAAAAAACTGCGTCAAAGCTTCTCTTGCCGATACATCAGGTAATCTGCTCAACCACTGTGTAGTTTATGTAAAAACAGGCACTGACCCTAAAAAAACAATTATTATTGACCCGTGGCTGCAGGATTGCGGATTTCTTCCGGTAATGATGACAAAATACAAAAACGAATATAAAAAGTATTTTAAACAACCAGCACAAGGAGAAAAAATTGTCTTAAAAGCGCAAAAGCCACAAGAGCTTACACAGGAACAGCTCAATTATTTTAAAGAAAAATATCCTAAATTGATTATAAGCAAAAAATTGTTTGTTGAAATGTAAAGAGACATAAAGATAAAAAGAGCCTGATTTGTAATCAGGCTCTTGAGATTTAATTTCTACTTTATATTCTAATCCAAGTAGAATGCAGTAATAACTTTGTGAGATTCTTCCGCATACTCAATTGCTTTGTGCAACGTATTGGATGTATGCGACAAGAAACAAATCAGCTGCTGACAGTCATCAATGATTTCTCTGTTACAAATGCGGCTTGCGTCAGCAAGAGTCATCATTGCTCTGTCTGCATGTTCAATAATATTAGGTACACCAATAAGCTGATCCTGCACATCAGACGGCTGCTGACCTATAGTCTGCGGCAAAATAACTTTCAATTTTTCAGGGTTTGATTTCATTGCCCCGCGGATAGTTGCTGCATTTGTACCGGAAGAACCGCCGGAGGTAATAATTGTATTCCCCTGCATAACCAACGCATATGATAAAGTTTCTATAATTTGCTGATGCGTAATTGGTAAATTACGGCTTCCGATAATAGCAATTCTTTTAGTAGATTGCTGCAAAGTTGCAAGTTCCATAGCTAACTGATCGACAGTATTTGCATCTTCTTCAGATACTGTGTCCAAATCATCTGTAGGAACCATAATCATCGGTTGGTCTTGTTTTTCCTGGTTTTCGTCTGACATATTCTTATCCTAAATATAATATTTTACTAAAAATTTTTTTTTGATTATCATAATAATAGCATAAATTATGAAAATTAAAAGTATTATAACAAAAATAAGCTGAAACATCAACTTGGCTATACAAAAATAGGCTAAAAACAATAACCAAAGATGCAATGCAAATTGTTTAGAGTATCAGGGGGAGAATTGGAAGAATTACTTAAAGGTCTTAATGACGAACAAAGACAAGCCGTTGTTGAAAAAGAAGGAGCATTGCTGGTGCTGGCAGGTGCAGGCAGCGGAAAAACAAAGGTTTTAACAACCCGTATAGTCAATCTTGTAAAATCCGGCGTCAACCCTTATAAAATTCTTGCCGTAACATTTACAAACAAAGCTGCAAAAGAAATGAGGGAACGTCTTTCTAAAATGATAGGCGAAGAAGTTGTAAAAAAGATGTGGGTCGGCACATTCCACAACATCTGCGGCAGAATACTAAGATTCGATATAGAAAACTATAAAAGCCCCGACGGCAGAAAATGGGATAATAACTACGTTATCTATGACGAAGCAGACACAAACACAATCATCAAAAACGCAATTAAAAAACTCAATATCGATGAAAAAACATTTGCCCCAAAACTCGTTAAAGCTGCAATCAGTAATGCAAAAAGCAAAATGCAAGATGCATATACATTTGCTACCCGTGCAAGAGATTACCGTTCTCAGAAAATTTCGGAAATTTATTACGAATACGAAAAGCAGCTGCTTGCTAATAATGCAATTGACTTTGATGATATGCTGCTTTTAACCGTTAACCTTCTTTCCACAAACGAAGAAGTACGTAACAAATACCATGAACGATTTTCTCACATACTTGTAGATGAGTTTCAAGACACAAACATAAGCCAGTATATGCTTATACGCCATCTGTATTCAAACGGCAAGACGGATGAGGAATTGAAAGGAAGAAGCCTCTGCGTAGTAGGTGATGTTGACCAGTCTATTTACAGCTGGAGAGGTGCGGATTACAAAATTATTCTTAACTTCCAGACAGATTATAAAAACGCAAAACTTATAAAGCTTGAAAAAAACTACCGTTCTGTAGGTACAATCCTTGATGCAGCTAACGCAATTATTGTCAACAACACCGAGCGTTTGAGCAAAAACCTGTACTCTACCAAAGGACAGGGTGACAAAATAGATATATACGAAGCACAGGATGAATCCGGCGAAGCCTATTACATAGCGAACAAAATCCGCAATAATGTACGCAACCTTAACGACTGCGCCGTCTTATACAGAACAAACTCACAGTCGCGTGCAATAGAAGAAGCTTTTATTTCACAGGGAATTTCCTATCGTATGGTCGGAGGTTTAAAATTCTACGACCGTAAGGAAATTAAAGACCTGATTGCATATTTAAAACTTATTTACAACAGGCATGACTCACAGAGCTTAAAAAGAATCATCAACGTTCCAAAACGTTCTATTGGAGACACAACGGTTAAAAAGCTTCAAGACATTGCATCGCAGATGGATTACTCAATATACGAAGTTATTCAAAATATTGAGGAGTACGAGGATTTTTCCTCAGGAGTAAAATTAAAACTTAAAAATTTTGTTGAACTGATAGACAGGCTGGATAAAAACCGCACATCGCTTTCACTGCCTGAGTTTATTGCATTTATTATTGAAGAAACAGGGTATCTTGCCGAATTAAAACAGGAGGATACAGAAGAATCACAATCCCGCATAGAAAACCTGCAGGAGCTTGTTAACGTTGCACGTGATTTTTCACCGGAAGACGAAACAAACATTCTGGGAGAATTTCTCGCTCAGGTTGCGTTAGTAAGCGACCTTGACGAAACACCCGATGCAGAAAACGCTGTAACTTTAATGACTCTGCACGCTGCAAAAGGGCTTGAATTTGATACGGTATTTCTGGCAGGGCTCGAGGAAGGAATTTTCCCGCACAGCCGTTCTTTAAACAACAACACAGAAATGGAAGAAGAACGACGTCTTATGTATGTAGGGGTTACACGTGCAAAACAAAAACTATATATAACATTCGCAAAAAGACGCCAGATGTGGGGAGAAACAAGATACTATACCCCCAGCCGTTTTTTGGAAGAAATTCCTGCAAACCTTATAGAAAGAAACACTTCGGATGAAAGCAGCTACTCAACAAGCAGCAGGGGAACATTTAATCAGGCTGTTAACAAGATTAAATCCCGGGCTCGCACGGATTCTTCCGGATATGTGGAAAAGACAACAAGCTTTGGCTCTGGATTTATTGCTCCGTCAGCAGGTTTAGCCAACACACAGAGCATCAGCAAAGTTGTAAAGAAAAAGCCTGTTTATAACGGCGGCGACAGCTCAAGCGGTCATAACAACTACAAACCGCTTTCTGCCCCGAAGCAAAACAACTTTGTAAAGCGAGAAGCTTTTGTTGTTAAAAACGAACAGAATAAAGCAAAAGACGAGGAAAGAGTCAAAAAGATTCTTGAAGATAACCCTATAAAAAGAATGCTTGAAGAAAAAAAAGCAAAAGAAGCAGCACAGGCTGCAGCACATAGCGAAGCTTCATCAGGTTTTAAACAGGGTGACAGAGTATTTCATGAAAAATTCGGCATAGGGCATATCGATGAAATAAAACAAATCGGCTCATCTTCAATGTACGTCATAGATTTTGGCAAACAGGGCAAAAAAGCGGTGGATGCGCTGTATGCAAATTTGAAAAAATTCTAGAAATAAGTTGTCAATAAAATATACACAAAAAGAAAGACTCTCCTGTACGAGAGTCTTTCTTTTTTTAAAATAGAATTTAAGAGAAGAAATGCCCTCTCTTGGAATCCAGCGTAATTTTGTCAAATGAATAAAGCCTTGCAGGGCGTTTTGAACCTGACTTTGTGTATTCATCCAGCTCTTTTAAAATAGAAAGCGATAAAAATTTCTTTCTGAAATTACGCTTATCAAGTTTTTTCATCAAAATCATTTCATAAGCTTTTTGAAGCTCGGTTAAAGTAAATTTTTGAGGTAAAAGCTGGAACGCAATCGGGCAAAACTCGAGACGTTCTCTTGTCCTTTTTAGTGAATATTCAATAATTTCTTTGTGGTCAAAAGCCAGAGCAGGCAGATTATTTACAGGATGCCACTTAACCTCTGTGATTTCAGTATTTTCTTCAAATGAAAGAACGATGTCATCTGAGCGAATCAACGCAAAATAAGCACATGTAATAACACGCGAAGTAGGGTGACGCAGCGGATCACCGAACGTATACAACTGTTCAAGATAGATATTTTGAACGTTAGTTTTTTCTTTGAGTATACGCAAAGCAGCATCGTCAAGTGTTTCGGAAATTCTGATATAACCTCCGGGTAACGCCCATTTGCCTTTAAAAGGTTCATTTGCACGTCTTACAAGCAATACTTTGAGTTTGTCATCTTTAATCGTAAAAATAACTACGTCGGTAGTGACCTCGTGTGTTTTCGTCTCTTTAAACATACGTCCTCAGCTCGTTTATAACCATATTTATATTTTAAAATAAAAAAAAGCATTTTGTAATTTCTTGATAAATCTTTACAAAATGCTTTTTTCTATAACAATGAATTTTTAAATAGCTCCTGTTAAGGTAACTATAGGCAAATTGTCAAGAGAATTCTTTCTCAAAACATTTGCTTCTTTATCAATAACCAAAGGTCCTTTGTACACGCCGTTTTGTTTGTATTTTAAAATGGCTGGATCAGGGTTAATTTTTTGAGAATTGTATTCATTCATAATACCGCTGATGAACCTTTTTGTTTCAGCAAACGGAGGAACACCTTTGTACTTGCTTACATTTCCCGGACCAGCGTTATATGCGGCAAGAGCAAGTTCCATAGAACCGAATTTTTGATACATCATTTTATAATACATCAAACCGCCGCGAATATTATCGCTGAGTTGATAAGGGTTATACCCCATTCTTCTTGCAGTTGAAGGCATTAATTGAAAAACGCCTACAGCCCCGAAGGAGCTTCTTTTTTCATGGACAAAGCCTGATTCCATTTTTGCAATGCTCAAGCCAATAGCCGGATCGACACCCATCTCCAAAGAATGTTTTACAATGTAGTCTTTGACTGTGGCTTTTGATGTTGCTGCTTGTGAGTATTGCGGATTTGCTAAAATGCAGGAGATGAGTAGTAAGGTTAGTGTTAGTAACTTTCTAATCAAATTTTAATCCTCTGTTTTGTAAATCGAAACGGGGAGTGCTTGTTGAAAGACTCGTAATCAGCCGGGTAGTGCAATATTTTTATTACAACTCTCTCTGATCTAACAGGGAGTCTCCCCCGTAAAACATATTATTTAATCTGTTTGCTTTGACATTCACAAGAGACTAAACAACCTGTTTCTTGTTTATATTACTTCATAAAGATAAAAAGTCAAGTCCTGTGCGCATTTACCCCCTGTATTGCAAGTTATTACTGCTTTTTAATGACATTAATATTTTGGATTAATGTATAAAATTTTTAAATTAGATGACTGAACACAGGTTTGTGTTAATATAGAAACGAGGGAGATTTGAATGCCAAGAAAAAAATGTATAGAAATTGTCCTGGACGTTGAAACAACGGGCTTGGATTATAAAAAAGAGAGAATGATTGAATTTGCTGCAGTAAGACTCGAGAACGGAGTTATAAAAGACAGCTATGAAACGTTAATTAATCCGCAGCAACATATAAGAAAATCGAGTATGGCTGTGCACGGTATCACTGAAGAAATGGTTGCTGACCAGCCGACAGAAGAAGAAGTCATGCCAAAAATTTTGGAATTTATAGGAGATTACCCGATAGTCGCACACAACGCAATCTTTGACTACAACTTTATCAACGAAGCATCCAAAAGACTGTACGGCAAACCTATTGAAAACCAGAGAATCGACTCACAATTTTTATTCAAGGAAGTTTATCCGGAATTTGAATCTCACGGACTTGAAAATTTGATGAATAAATTCGGCGTAGAATTCGACACAAGACACCGCGCTATGGCTGACACAATCGGACTTGCACAGGCATATCCTAAATTAAAAAAGCTTTATGAGAAAAAATATGACTGGCAGTTAAAACAAATCGGCAACATTGAATATTTATTTGAAAGATACCTGCGAATACAACAGGCTGTACAAACCATGCAGTCTGAGCTTCAGGATTTGAAATCTATTTTCAAGCTATATTTTGACGAAGGCGGCAAGCCTGTTGAATCCATGACAGGAGAGACGCTTGTGTACCAGTCAAAACAGTCTTACTCTTACGATTTTGTACAAATAAAAGATATTTTAGATGACTTAGGCGCTCTGCCTAAAGCAGTAAAGCTTAATAACGGTTTTGTGGACAGGCTTGTTAACGGTCACAGTCTTGATGAAGAGACAAGAGAAAAAATCAAAGCCGCACGTTATGATTTTTCAGAAACAAGAAATATACAAATATTAAAATCAGAAAAACACACATAAGACTGATTGCAAAGCCTTGTACCAAAAGAGTATCTTTATTGGTACTACTCATAAACTAGCCTGCTTCTTAAGACGAGGAAAAAAATCATAAATCAGTCGTCATCCTGAACGAATGTGAAGGATCTTATCAGTGCTTAACAAATTTTTATACCAGCGACAAAAATCTATTACATAAATGTAAATTAATGTAAAAATCACACTAAAATCCCTAAAGTTTTTTCAAAAACCTGACGACTGGTGATATGTGGTTTTATATTTAATTTTGTTTAAACCAAAACTACTACCTGATTCGGTAGGCATATTAAGAACAGAAAGCAGGGATTGTTATGAATAACAAAGATTCAAAAAACCTTCAGGATAGCTTATATAGTAACATTTTACCCCCCCCCCCCGAAACTCTGTAATTCAATAATATCAAGGGTTTTAGGAGGCTTTTGTTTTGGTTTAAATACAAACCGCAGCGATGAATGCTTCAGAATGACACTGTTTCGCGGCGTGCAAACAGCCGCCTTGACCCTTGCATTATCCTTCTTCATCGCAGCACCTGTGATGGCAGCAGATACACCTCCTGTCCCTACACCCGCACAAACAGACAATAGCGCATATACTTTAACAAAAGTAGAACAACCCGGCACTAACGTAATAACAAAATACGAATGGTCCGATACGGAAAACAAACTTGTACCTCAATACTATCAGGTGAACCTTAATAAAACAGAATACGGCTACCCGGATGTAGCTGATGATACAAAAACTTTCACAGTAACAACCCCCAATGCTGACGGCAGCGGCAATGCTTTTGAATATGAAATTAAATACTACGTGGACAGCAGCCGCCTTGCTCCTGACAGAATTACTACAGACCAAAACGGCGCAGATATAAGCAAAGATTTTGTCGGCAACTATGCGTCAGGTGATACCTTTACCAGTGGCGGGGCGATTGATAACGGTTACAATTCTACAATCGGAGATATAACAGGTGACTTCATCGGCAACTATGCAACTGTATCCGGTTCTTATGCTTCTGCCTATGGCGGGGCGATTTATAACGGTGGCTCAAATGCAACAATCGGAGATATAACAGGTGACTTCATCGGCAACTATGCGACAGCAAATTATATCGCTTCAGGCGGAGCAATTTATAATAGTAAAACAACAGGTGATATTACAGGCGACTTTATAGGTAATTATGCGTCAGGTTTTTCTGCCGAAGGCGGGGCGATTTATAACCAATATCGTTCAACAATAGGCGATATCACAGGCGATTTTATCGGCAACTATGCATCATCAACTAATTCTTCTGCCGCTGGCGGGGTGATTTATAGCGGTCATTCTTCAAAAATCGGAAACATAACAGGCGATTTTATCGGTAACTATGCGTCGTCAACTAGTAGTTCTTATTCTGCCGTTGGCGGGGCGATTTATATCACTAGTGGTGGTGGTAGCAAAGCTATTTTGGGCAATATAATAGGCAATTTTATAGGCAACTATGCATCTTCAACAAATTCTTCTGCCAGTGGCGGAGCAATTTTTAACAGTGGCACAATCGGCAAACTTGATGATGACGGCAACCTTGTAGGCGGTATATACGGTTCATTTATCAATAACTATGCAAAAACAGAATCTGATTCACAATTAGCGTTAGGCGGTGCTGTCTATACATTTAACGATATGAACTTTATAGCTGATAATCAAATTAATTAT